>NZ_JAVQNT010000034.1:0-125049 GCF_031799075.1 Acinetobacter sp. V91_7 | reverse complement strand
ATAACCTTGCCAAGGTTGGGGTCGCGAGTTCGAGTCTCGTTTCCCGCTCCAAATTTAAAAAGCCCTAGTCGAAAGACTGGGGCTTTTTTCTTTTGATTTCTTTATATCTATACTTTTAAAATCATCTATTGGAGTGATTTAATCTAGTTATATTTGCAAAGTGTTGGGGTTATCCGATGCATAGATATGAATGGTAATAATTGAAAACAATCCAAATTAAAGCATTCTATATTGTGGCTCTGCTGTAAGCATATGGAAAAGATGAAGTTAGAATCATAGATATAGCTTTCAAAATAATACTCTTCTGTTTTTTGAGCATTATTGGTTGAGTCGAGAAACTGTATACGTTCGGACAACACATGAAAGTTGAGCATTTTTAAATGACGGCTCATTCCTTCGCCAGTACATTTGATATAAGCCTCTTTTAAAGTCCATATTTGAAAAAACCGCGGATATACACTGAATGGATCAATCAGTTCATTCTCTTTAATCCATTCAATTTCACTTGGTGCTAACACACTATCAACACGCGTCCAATCGAACTCACGATCTACTCGTTCAATATCGACTCCTATTTCCCCTTCTTCAGTCACAGCAAGGATAATAACGTCTGCTGAGTGAGTAAGATTAAAATACACAGCCTTGCTGCCTTGTACAAAAGGCTTGCCGTTAGGATGTAATTGGAGGTTGACCTCATAGGGTGCGATACCTAGTTTATCTGCCAACACAGACTTCACTAACACACGAGAGATCAAGAAAAGACGAGCCGCTTTAGGGTGATATTGATCATATCTCAGCTTCTCTGCCGAACTAAGAAAGCCGAGATAATGAGTCAATACCAAATGGTCTTGTGGTACCCGTGAAACTGGGCAGACATAAACCTGTACTTGGGCATTATCAGGCATTAGGAAGCTGTAGTGCTGATGTATTTCGTCAGAACTGGCGCGAGGTAGTCATATACCGCATCTATATGTGTGACGTGTGGATTATGACCTGCATCAGCTATGATATGTACAGGGATATCAGGATTTATTGTAGTAACCATCGGGTCTTTATCTCCCACAACGATTTCAACTTTGGATCGAAGCTCATCCAGCAAAGCTGTTTGAGTTGCACGCTGCTGCGGCAAACTAATGCGATGCATATACTCACTAATATGCTTGGCTACCGACACTCTCCGTAATGAATCCATCGCATAACCAACCGCCGGATTCTGTTGCCCATCTGGATGCAAGTCTTTAGCAATCACATCTTTTGGCACAAAACGGAAAATCAGATTTGATATGGCTTGTATCTGAAGCATTTTAGCGGCCTGCGCCTGAACAAAATAAGGCGATATGAGGATAAGGCGTGCAACTTTATCTGGATATTTCTTTGCAAGATTCAATGCAAAGAGACACCCTAGCGAGTGTGCAATAACAACACTATTTGGCGCTAAAACCTTTGCAGCAGTGTCGATAAACTGACGGTTATTATCCTCCACCACCTCATAACTGCCTGAATGCCCAAGTCCCGGCAAGTCCATCATAGCCACCTGATCATATGTAATTTTATTGATGATTGGAGACCAGCATGCACTATCGAATGGAATCCCATGTAAAAATAGTGCAGATGATTTTTCTGATTTAACTGGCTGTTTAGTATAAATTTCTGTCCAATATCGACTCTGATAGCCAAAACCACTAGGTGTAGGTACTTGCATGCGACCAAAACGTGTAAGAACCAAGCGATCAATCCAGCGAGAAAAATAAGGACTGATATTGATCAGGTCCACAATGCCCATCTTCGCTGCCATCGCTTCTGCCCCAGCAACATGATAGTGCTCGGTAGAAATGAAAGAGAGTTGCTCTTTAGAACCATCAAGTAATACCTCAGGTAATTTCTCCAATAGAACTTTGGGTACCTGTAAATGTGGTGAGCTGACTCCCAAGTGCTCGGCAGCTAGATGAACTAGGCTATGAAATTTCGGTGTCGCAGGATCAAGCAACATATACTCCTGAGCAATGGTCTCAGGATAAGACATCGTTCGGATCAGAAAGCTCACGATATACTGCATATTGCACAGCGGCAGGAATGTGTCACGCCCACCTGGCAATGCCAGCAAGCGGCCCTGATATAGCTTATCAATCATGTCAGCGACACCTATATACTGCATATCGCCATATGTATAGAAACCATCAATGACTGTCGCTGGATTTATTGCAGTCCATGGCACATTTAAACGCTTACAGGCCTCAATGAAAGCTTGGTAACCCAAAATTTTCGAAGCCTCATAGCCACCATGTTTGCAATACAACTGATCAGCCGATTCTTGCGGTGGAGCAGCCACACGATATCCGCCAATCCAGATGAATCGCTCAAGCTGCTTCAATGTTGCAGCCCATTCAATCAAAGCGAGTCCTGATTTAATATTGGTACGCTCTGCTTCAGCTTTGCTAATGCCCCAATTAAATGATGCAGCAAGATGATAGACAACATGAATCTTTGCCTGAGCATCCGCTAGCAGAGAGTCCAGCTTAAAGTCACGGCTTAAATCATATTCGACAAACGAAATAGAGGGATCAACTAACCCTTGTGTTGCAATGAAACCTAACAGCTTATCTTTCTTGGTTGCAGCATTACGCAGCGCAGCAATCACCTGATGACCTTCGCGTAAAAGTTCAACGATCAGTCTGCTGCCAATAAAACCTGCTGCACCTGTTACTAATATGGTCTTCCGTGAAAAATTATCTTTTTTTGCGTTATTTAAATTATCCATAAATCACCTTATTAGGGACTGGGCACTCCAGCATTGTTTTGGAGCGAATTATCTTAAAAAATATATCGAATCTGGGCATACACCAGACTGTTATCTCTAAATTGTCCTAACACCGTATCATTTTTACCCCAGAAGCGATCTCCACCTGCATTCAACTGCCAGTGATCATCGAGGTTGTAATTAATACGTACTCTCAACAATTCATTAGGCTCTGGTGCAAAATAGAATCCAGTTACTTCCAGCTTTAGATTATCGTTCAGCAAGTTAAGTGCATAGCGCAGCATAGCTCCATACTGATCCTGCTCATATTGGTCACTGATTGTTTGCTGATAACGGTAAACTTCTCTCAATAATGGATTTGTTAGACTGTCGGCAGATCTAAAGTCCTCCGTATGTTTGTACACGCCTACTAAACTCAGCGTGGAGTTCTTTAATGACAATTCCGGTCCCATGACCACAGTTAAATTATTTTTCTTATGTGAAAGATCTTCGCTGCCATCCGAGTCTGTCTTTGTATACGCAGCTTCACCTCGCCACACGAGATCGTTATGGTTATAACTGAAATCAAAGCCATAGACGGACATCGGATTATTTTTCAGTTGCAATGTTGCCCCTCCTGTTGGAGACGCTGAAAGAACTGACAGATCGGGCATATGATCCAAACCTGAGAAATACGATGCCCCAACATCCAGACCATCTACGGAATAATCCCAGCGCATTGCAAACGCAGGACGACTCTTACGGTCTATGTCATACTGAACACCAGAAATCTGACGTAATGGAATCACATCTGAACGACTACGCGGATACCACAGTGCGGTCCATTTATTGGTTCCAGATTCAGGAATATACGTCAATTTGAGAGCATCATTTCCAAGACGTTGATCTGTCTCATCTGGCACTAGACGCGTATAGTCACGGGGCGATAAGTTATCCGTTGGATTAATCCCGTCAGCTCTCCCCCAGACTACAATTTGGCGACCAACGTCGAGATAAAACGTCTGATCCCAGTTATAAGATGCGTACAACTCACGTAAGTTGCGATTCACCTTACTTACCTGATCTGGGTTTACAGTATGGTCCGTTTCGTCTCCAATATTTATGTCGTAATGGATCTTAAACTCAGGGTTAAACTTGAGCGTACCATTGGACCAGAAACTTGCTTGCCCAATGTTTTTTAACGAGCTTAGATCACGATCCGATGACCACACATCTAATCTGGCTGAGTTCTGGCTCACAAAACTAATTTCGCTGTCATCTGCATAAGCATGCTGCAGTAGCATAAAGCTACTGCAGCATGCAAATACCCAATAGGCACCTTGCGTCATTTTTCAAGGCTCTGCGGTGAGAAAATCTTATCAGATAAGGTTTTTTCTGCGACAAAATCACTGACGATAACTTGTGTCATATGCTGAGTTTGCAGATTCTTTGCCATAGATTTCATGGCCTGCCATCTTGGTTTCACTTTGCCGTAAGGACGGATATCCGTGAACTCAATATGTTTTAACGGCTTACCTGCTGTATCCCAAATGTCGATGGTTGCTGTAACAAAGTTGTCTTTGAGTATGCACATGCGACGTTTGCTATAACCAAAGTCACTCTTCACCGTATTATTAATTGGCGTTGCTTCAATCATGTAGCAATCTTTGCCATTAAATTTGCCATCTGCCAGTTTCGTATACTTCCAGTCACTTAACTTATAGCCAAGTACATCACCATAACTAAAGTCCGTACCAATAAAAGCATCGCCCTTATTCGCTGATGCCAAACGACGTACTTTTTTCAATGCAGGCAAATAGACAAACATGCTATCACTGCCTTTTGCATTCTCAATCAACAGCGTCGTGGTTCCTTGTACATCTGCAGGCGAGATGAATTCGGTCAAACGCATATTGTTCTGAGTATTCCCAGCAAGCTTAGTCATGTTTTTAGTCAGACGCACACGTTGCTCGCCACTTTTAGACGTCAGCACAAATTTGGCACTAGCACTTGAGCTCAGGAACTTAGAAGCATCATCACTACGATTAACAATGTCTTGAACTTCATCTGCATAAGATGTTTTAGGCATTGACATGGTGAGTGCAGTACCTAACAAGAGACCTGTCACAACAGTTTGTGCAACAGTAATGTTCTTCTTATTTGAGGGAAAGATAAAACGAGGTTTCAACATTAGAATCATTGTAGGTACCATAATTAAGGTTGCAAATACACTGAAAAGCATCGCAATCACAATAAACATCGCTAGCCATTGATGCACATGGAAGCCTTGTGACAAGGACAGCACACCGTAACCACCAGCAACCGCAGTCGCGACAAAAAGCGAAGCCTTACCAGCAGTACTTAAAGTTTTACGAATAGCATATTTGATATCGCCCCCTTCTTCGCGCAAGATTTCACGCAAGCGATAGAGGAAGTAAATGGCATAATCTGCACCAATACCGACAGCCATGGCCGAGATGAGGGAGTTCGGAATATTGAGCGGAATGTCGAGCCAGCCCATCACACCAAAGATCGCAAGAATCGAGAATAGAAGTGGTGTCAGGACAATCAATCCCGCAGAGAGCGAACGGAAAACTAGCGCTGAGATAAAGAATACGGCAAATGAAATCTGTAGAATGTTCATAAGCTTGCCGTGAACCATTGTTTCAGTCAAAGCAATGGTCTGAGTCACATCACCACCAAAGCTTACAACAGCCTTATCGCCCAATTGACCCGCCATATACGTTTTTAGCGACTCAAGAATTTCTTTGATGCGGTGATTACTACCTGTTTTTAACAGAATCGTGATCTTGGCATAGCGCTGAGTCGTATCAATATAAGATTCAAAATCAGTCGGCTCACCAGACATTGTGTACAACAGCAAATACTGAGCAACAACATCTTTGGTTGCTGGAACCTGAAATGCCTGTGGCTGATCGGCATTCATTGCCTGATTCATTCTCTTGATATAGTCCACGATAGAGATGGTTTTACCGACCTCTGGAATTGAATTCGCGAACTTTTCTGTATTATCAATCGCTTTTAGGATTTCTGGATTTTCAATACCATCACGAACCTTTGTATCGACCATGATGTAGAGACTGTTTGTACCGCCAAGAGACTGATTCAAAAATCTGTCGTCTTGCTGCATTGGTAGGTCACGCGAGAAGAAGTTACGGCTATCGTTATCTACCACAATACGGCTTGTGCCAATAGCAAGAAAGACGCCCAGTACTGCAATCACCGTCATTAGCATCATTCGCGGACGAACTGACAAAATGACATCGCCAATGCGTTTTGGAATCCAGTCCCAGATCGGTAAACCTTTGCGTGCGACCTTGGTAACCGAAGGCGGTGGTAGCATCGAGCGAAGTACAGGAATAAAAGTCATCTCAATAATCAGCGTACTGATAATCCCGATTCCTGTAAAAATACCGAATGAACGGATGGTCGGAATATTAAAGGTCAACAGCGAGAAGAATCCAGCCGCTGCAATTCCGCCAGCCAATATCATAACCGGACCAACACGAACCATAGACTGCACCACGGCTTCGCTATTCGCAGCTTTAGGTTCCATACCTTGGGCAGTCAGTCGATCAAAGTCTTCATAGTATCGCTTGAGCAACTGCACGGCGTGCCCTGCCGCAATGGCCAGAATCAGAATAGGTGTAGGAGAGTTAAAGATATCCATTGGCTGTTTGAACAGCCCCATTATACCCATACCCCATGCCACAGCCAGTAAAGCTGTAACGAGTGGAAGGATCAAACCCTGCTTACTGCGGAATGCTTCGAAGTGCAATAACCCAATGACCAGTATGGCAATCGGGAACAAGATATTGATCCGTTTAGAGTAATCTTCGGCTTTATCCAAATAAACAGGATTGCCGCCGACACTGATGGTCATATCCTTAGACTGTTCAGCCGCTACGATTTTGTTGATTGGGCCCATCATCTTTTGGAAGCCCTCTGGACTTTCCTCAAGCTCAAGCAAAATAGCAGCAGTTTTCTGATCTTTAGATACGACTGAATTCATGTAGATTGGATTCAGTGCCAGCAGTTTTTTCAGCTGATCGACATCACTTTCAGTTACAGAACTGTTCGGCAGTAGTTTCTTGGCATCAAATCCATCCGAATTGGCCGTGATCCCTTTGGCCTGACGTGCAGCCAGACTCATCAGAGTAGATCGAACCACACCCGGTGCATTATCCACTTCTTCGGTAATACGTTTGACTTTTTCTAACACTTGCGGCTGATAAATATCACCCTGCTTCGGTGTAATACCAATCACGACCATGTACTTGGAGCCGAATTTCTTTTCTATCAGCTTGGTCGAGGTGATATAAGGATGTCCTTTGGGCGCAAGCGCATCTGGATCAATAATAATTTTTACGCCAGATGCGAGATACGCCAGTGCAACCGTCAAGAGCATCACCACCGTCAGTACAATACGGCGATGTTTGAGAATCCAACGCGCATATTGTTCCATCACCTGATGAGTCTTACGGCGTGGTTTATTGGTCTCGTGCGTCTGCTTACCAACCGACTCATAGGCTTCGCCCTTCTGAGCCAATGCTTCAAGATTAGCAACGTCTTTCTTGAACTGGGCAAGAACCATCTTTTTTAGCAGCGCTGGGGGCAATACACCAAAAAAGCTACCTGGCTCTGCCTCAAATACCCACTCAATCCATGTACCTTCTGGATGTGGTTTGAAGCGGTAAGTACCTGTGTAATGGAAAGGTCCTTCCACTACTTTAAACGCATACAATTCATTCGGTACTAGATGGGTGATTTCACCTTTAAAGGACATCTCACGTCCAATAAAGCTAAAACCGATTTCGTACTTGCTGCCCACACGCGGAGTATTGTCTAGCAGTTCAGAATGCTTACACGACAATTGCCAGCCTGCATCATTGGCCGGGTTTGCAAGATAGTTGAAAACCTTGTCAATCTCGGCCGGTATGAGGAAAGCATGTTCTATGGTCACCATTGTGGTTCTACCTTCTTGTATTTCTTATGCGGGAATTGGATACATCTGATCAATTGTCTGGGCAACAGCCACGACATTCTCAGCGTACATAATTGATGAATGGTCACCAGGCAGATCCACCTGTGTAAATGTGTCTTTGACCAGTTGGTCCCAGCCTAGACTTTCGCCAAAATCTTCCAGCTCATCTTTAGCCTTAACCAAGAGGATCGGAAAATCTTCAGGCTCTGGGAAATAAGTCTGGAGTGCGATGCCATTCGCCAAATAGGTATCAAAGTAAAGTCGGAAATCTGATGGATCTGCATCTAGAGGTAGAACATTGATGGCCTTGGCTTCTTTAAGCACATGATCAAACATGTGATCTGGACTCAATTCACGCAAGTATTGCGCTGGGATCGTCAACTTCTTACCATAAGGTGCAGCCAGATCACGGGCAAACCAAGACAAAAGCATTGCATCGTCGGCATCTTCAGGCACATTCTCTGTAATTGGAGCTCGGGTATCGATCATGACAATCCCTGTGACCTGCTGCCCCATTTGACGCAACTGATGACTGATCTCGTATGCAATCGCACCGCCAAAGCACCAGCCACCAAGGAAATAAGGTCCCTCAGGCTGTGTCTTTTGCATTTCAGCAATATAGAGCGTCGCCATATCTTCGATTGCCACTTCTGCAGCATCTGCTTCAATCAGTCCAGGAGACTGAATAGCGCGCAAGGTACGATTCGGATTGAGATGACGCGAAAGTTCCATATAACAGAAGGTACTGCCACCAATTGGATGGAAGAGCCACAGCGGTTGCTCGTAAGTTCCACGGCGCAGTTCAATTACGATGGAAGGCTTAATTTCTTTATTTTCACGAATGATCTCGCCCAGACTCGCCACAGTGGAATATTGGGCCAGCAAAGCAACTGATAGTTCGGTACCAAATGCTTTTTTGAGGTGATTAACAAGCTTCACAGCCAGTAACGAATGTCCACCCAAGTCAAAGAAGTCATCATGTATACCAACCCGTTTAACCGACAAAATCTGCTCAAAGGTAGTACAGAGTTCAATTTCAATCGGATCACGTGGCGCAACATAATCATTGCTTTGCTCAAACACAGGCTCAGGAAACGCTTTACGATCTAGCTTATTGTTAGCCGTCATTGGAAACTGGTCCAATGTAATAAACGTATTTGGCACCATGTAAGCTGGTAGATGGATTTGCATCGTCTTTTTCAAACTAGCAATGTCAATCTCATGTCCGGTTAAATAGGCCACCAGTTTCTGATCATTGCTGGTAGTCGTCTTAACCAACACAACTGCGTCTGTGATACCGTCGATCTGTTTGAGAACATTCTCGATTTCGCCTAGTTCAATACGGAATCCACGAATCTTGACTTGGAAATCTAGACGTCCATGATGAGTCAGATGTCCATCCGTACGCAGACAGACTTTATCTCCGGTGCGATAGAGTCGACCAGCATTTGGTAGAGATGGCAAAGTTCTAAATTGCGCATCTGTCAGTTCAGGTCGATGCCAGTAATCAACTGCCAGACCATCACCTCCAATCCAAAGCTCTCCCATAACGCCTGGCGGGACTAAACGCTGCTGTTCATCAAGGACATAAAGCTGGGTGTTCGCCAGTGGTTCGCCTAAATCAATAAATTTTGCATCAGTGATACGAGCCGCACTTGACCATACCGTAGTTTCAGTCGGGCCATAAACATTCCAGAGACAGCCAACTTTACCCAGCAGTTTTTCTGCCAGAATAGTATCTAGCGCTTCGCCGCCACAGAGTGCAGTCAACCCTACATTGCCGCTCCACTCACTGTCTAAGAGCATTTTCCAAGAAGCAGGTGTTGCCTGCAAGACATTGATAGATTTAGCATTTAGATAATCTACCAATTGATTGCCGTCTTGTGATACCTCTCGTGGGCAAACATGTACTACACCGCCGTACATCAGTGGAATCAGTAACTCAAGAATTGAAATATCAAATGCATAAGTGGTGATTGCTAACAACTGAGTCTCAGTCGTTACTTGCAATCTATCATTCATAGATAGCAAGAAATTGATGATTGAAGGATGCCCAATACGCACACCTTTAGGCTTACCTGTCGAGCCAGAGGTGTACATCACATAAGCGGTTTCACCAAAGGCCAGCGTCTCGCGCACTTGCTCAAGGGGCACAACGCCAGCTTGATTGATATCTAAACGCGGCACAGAAACGTTAAGAGCATCCATCAACTCGGTTTGAGTTAAGATGACTTTAGGTTCAGCATCTTCGATGATGTTGTGCAAACGTTCACTTGGGAAATTAGGATCTAGCGGTACATAAGCTGCTCCTGCCACCCAGATCCCGAGGATTGCTGCTGGCAATAAAGCTGTGCGATCTAACATCAGACCTACACGATCACCACGGGTAACGCCATGCGCACACAAATATTCAGCAATACCAGCGATATGTTGACCTAACTCACGATAGCTAACCGCATGATCCTTCGAGGTCAAAGCATGATGATCACCCCGCTCATCGATCTGCTTTAAAAGCATTCCTAATAGATCATGTTGAGGATAATCAGTAGTCTGTCCACGTAGTGCATCGAACTGGATACCATCCTTATAATCAGGTGCGATATCTAACTCAACGATCTTACGCTCAGGATGAGCCACCATTTCTGATAGTATAGCTTGCAGCAGTTGCACCATATTATCGGCAGATTGTGCAGAAAATAGCTCGGAGTTGTATTTCAGTACGCCAACGAGTTCGCCTTGATACTCACCGCCCATTTCCAGCGTAAGATCCAATTGACCTTCTTGCTGGCGAACTGGAAAACTTCCTAACGTCAGCTCTTGGCCGACCAAAATCGCTGGAGTCTGGATTGGCAAAAGTAGTTCTTTAAACTCATCCATGCCGCCTAGACGTTCCCAGAACATTCCCACCTGTGCCAATGGATTAATACTGCCATCACGCTTTGGTGAAACAGCCTCAACCACTCTAGAAAAGGCAACTTTTTGATGCTTGAGACTTTGTCTTAATTGTTCCTGCACTTGCTGTGTAAATTGACGTAAAGTCTGATCAGCATCGATGTCCATGTGAATAGCAATCGTATTGACAAACTGTCCCAGTGCATTGCGCAGAGAACGTTCAAGTCGACCAGCTACTGGTGTGGCAATAACAAGATTATTTTCATTCGATAGCTTGTGTAGCAGGATATAAAAGCCAGATAGTACGAGTCCAAACAGCGTGATCTCATAATCTTTCGCCAAGTTCACAAGACCAGACGACACTGACTCAGGCACACGGAAAACCAGTGAGCTGCCTTTATGTTGCTGCACAGCCGGACGAGGATAATCAAGCGGAATGCTATGCACGTGTGGTGCATGTTGTAACGCATTTTTCCAGAAAAGTAGACTCTCATCAGCATCGTCAATCGCAGTACTCTGCTGCTTATCTGCATACTGTGCAAACTCGATTCCGTTCACTACGTCTGACTCTGTAACTAGTCCAAAACGTTTGCAGACATCACGCAATAAGAGACCAATCGACCAGAAATCCATTAAGGCATGATGAATCACAACCGCAATCACATAGTGATTTTGACCGCGCTCATAGCAATGAATACGCCATAGCGGTGGCTGGGTCAAATCAAAGGGCTGCTTCGTATCCTGCTCGACTAATTGCGTCAAATCAGATGCATCGACATGGCGGGCATCCGACACGATAATATTAGGATAGATACGATCCCAGATAAGTTGCTCAATACCCTGATCATTGGCAGGCATGCTTACACGCAGCAGCGGATAATCATGCATTACCGCCTCTAGAATCTCCATCGGCTTGTTGCCCAACGGTTGGTTGACCTTCACATCAAAGGCCACCACCATATTGTAGGCACTGCAAGTTGACTCAAGCCGCTGGATATACCAGATGCCGAGCTGTTCTGCAGAAATCGCATGGCGCGATAGAATTGCAGGTTCCAGTCGTACAAGGTTGTTCACGAAGCAACTCCCTGCTCCAACTGAGAAACGATATATTCAGCCAACGCATTAATGGTTGGGTAATCCCATAGTAGTGTCGGCTCAAGTTCCAGTTGTGTTAGATCCTCTAGATCCCCAGACACCGACAAAGCGACGATAGAATCAAGACCGTAACTGGTAAATTTTTGCTGTGGATCAAGAGTCTGGGGCTCTACACGCATTTCTTTGGCTACTAGCGTACGAATGATTTCGCTCCAGTAAGCTTTATCTTTGTTCATGGGGTAATATCCTCTTTAACCGGTTTGGCATCACGCGGTGCCAGTGCAAAATCGATGACAGATAACATATGGTTGTTTGAAATTCGGTCTAGCAGATCTGCCAATGTGTTTTCACGTAGTGATGTCATTGGAGGGGACGTCTGCCCTTCAGCAGCATTTAGGAAAATGATCAGCCATGCACCATCCTGCAAAGCAGGTCTTAAGCCATGACGGTTAAAGACCCAAAAACCCAGCACAGCAATGCGAGCAAACAGCTCGGCATAGTCGCGGGCCAAGCTGAAACGTAATGTTTCAAACTCTTTGGCCGCCTCTGAACTTGAGAAATAATCTTGGATTTTTTGATCTAGCGTACGCTGCTCGATAAGAAGCTGATCAGCGCGCTCACGTAGCATGAACAGGGTCTCAGCAGTCAATCCCACTGTAACGTCAGCATCATTGAGCATCTCGATGATCGTTCCCAGTGACTCCATCACCAAGTCACCATCTCGGTTGAAAATCTCAAGCTCGCGGAAATCAATAGCGTCGGTTTCCACCTGCAAGTCATACAACTGGCGATAGCGTGCTTTAGCTTCGGCTTGGTCGAGATGGTCGGCTTTTTTGCTACGTCCTTTATTGGCAGATTTGAGTTGAAAACTTAAGCTGTCTAGACAGACGGTGCTACTGCCGTCAAATACACTAACGATCAGATGATCTCTGAAAGCTTTCTGGTACATTCCATCAGCATATGCATTTCTTAAGAAAAAACGCGACCCAAGCACTGAGGAAGTAATTTTGGCCAGTGACTCTACATACTCAGGTACCAGTACCTTGATGATAGGTGACCATGTGCTGAACTGATTGATACAGACATGTAACCCGCGCGCACCAACGAGTGATAACACCTCAGCTGCTAATAGATAGGCATAAGCTGTAGCAAGTTGCTCACGCACCAACGGAATGCTTATTACTTTTTTGTTATACAACTCGCGTTCGATAGCAAACTCGGTCGCGATGCGTAGCATCGTATCACCCGCACCTAGAGAGAAGCTGCTGCAATATGCACGCGTCACCTGTAGCGTCTTGAGTCCAAGCTCCAATCCCTGACCTTCTTCACCGATCAGGGCATCTTTGTGAATTTCAGCATTATTAAAGCCAATACCGCTAATATCTAGCCCACGCATACCCACCGTTGGCAAGCGGTTCAGGCTATAGGTTCCTTTAGAAGCCATGTGACGCTTATCAAGCCAAAATGCACTCAGACTACGCGGTCCACGATCATCTGATGTTTTAGCAATTAGACTTAAAGAGTCACCTAGAGTCGCACGATTGATTGACCATTTTTCGCCATTTAAGACGTACTTACTCTCGGCAGCTTGTGCAGTTACTTCACTAGATAATAGATCGGCCCCATGCGCTTTCTCGCTATAAGCAAGCGCTGGTGCTGCACCACTCAAAATCCGACTAGCGATGTTTTGGCATTGATTAGGATTACCGCCGATCCATACGATCACAGACCAAGCATTAGTGCTATAGGTCGAATTGATTGTTAGATCACGTCGTGCCAGCACGCGATGCAGATATAGCAACTCTTCACCAATTTCCATGCGACCTCCAAGCTCTGAAGGTACATAAAAACGGTTCATGCCCACAGCATTCAGAAAGTCAACAGCACGCTGAGGGTACTGCTCCTTCTCATCACGCTCGATGGCCGCGGACCAAGAAAAATCATTATTAGTATCATGTACGGAGCCTAAAATTTGCTCCAGACGAGCAGCAGATTGAAACTGCCGCAAATTGGACGTAAGTGACATGAGTTTTTGCTCAAATGATTAAAGGGTAAGGATTAAAACAAAGCACTTTTCAGTCGATTAAAAATGAGCGCGCGCACTTCTCGTTCCTTGATCATTGAATTGAGTAGATTGGAGCTATAACGAATCAGTTGCCCCCGCTGCTCACGATCACGGATGACTTCTAAGCCATTCTTGACATAGTTTCGGGCCATCACCGTTCTACGGTTTGGATGGGTTAAACAGATCAGTTGACCGCGCTCGATCTGCTCTTTAATTTTTCTTCTTCTAATTTTGCCGCTGGTGGTCTTGTTTATCCGACCTTGATGCAGTAAATAGACACCTTCTACAGGCAAGCCGATATCAGCCGCCACTTGCTCTTTAACCTGAGTTCTGATGGTTTCAAAATTAAGGGTCTTGTCTATCGACTTCTTCTTGATCTCCAGTACAACCGTAACACCGTCAGAATTACCGAAATTCACTGCAGCGACACAGCCCTTACGGACAGCAGGATGCGCTACTTCGACGGAGCACTCGATATCTTGCGGGTAATAGTTTTTGCCACGGATGATAATCACATCCTTGAGGCGACCAGTCACATACAAGTCTCCGTTTTTGATAAAGCCCATATCACCAGTTCTTAAGTAATGCACTTGACTAGGCTTACCTGCTTTATCGAGGATGGTTGCAGCAAAGGTTTCCTGATTGACCTCCGGCTTCTGCCAGTAACCCGCAGTGACACTCTCGCCTGCTAGCCAGATTTCACCGACTTCATCAGCCCCCACCTCTTTGCGGGTATGCGGATTGACAATACGGCAATCAATGTGTGCTGAGATCTTGCCACAGCTCACCACTTGCACAGCTGTCTGATCTTGGCTGGTCTGCACTAAGTTGGCATTCAACTTTTCACGGTCTATCGAGATAGCATTGAGAGGACCAGTTACACCACTGACTAAGAGCGTAACTTCTGCCAAGCCATAGCACGGCAAGAAAGTATCTAGTCTCAATTTCGACTGAGTATTGAACTTCTCCATGAAACGCTGCATGACGTTGGCCTTGATCGGCTCGGCACCGTTAAACAGCACACGCACACGGCTCAGATCAAGCGATGCAGCCTCATCATTCGAGATGCGGTGTAGGCACAATTCATAGGCAAAGTTTGGCCCACCACTAATCGTGACCCCTTTCTCGCTGATGAATTGCAGCCATTTAAGAGGTTTACGGATAAAATCCAGCGGTGACATCACATAGCAAGTCAGACCTACATACACGGTCTGTAAAACCGAGCCGATCAATCCCATATCGTGATAGACAGGTAGCCATGTAAGACCGATATCATCGGCTTGTGTGCCAAAAGCTTCAGCAATCATGACTTCATTTGCCATGATATTTTTATGGGTGACGATCACACCTTTAGGCCAACCTGTTGATCCTGAAGTGTATTGTAGGAAGCAAATATCTTCTTCAGAAATCAGAAGAAAATCTTTTTCCACCAAGTCACGTTGCAATTCGGCATCAACGGCATGCAATATTAAATTTTCATTTTGAGCTTTTAATGTGATCAGCCCTGATAGCTCAAGAATCTTCTGAGTTGTGAGTACGATCTTTGGCTCACAGTCATTCATAATATTCAAAATATTAGAAAAACCGTTGCGGTTAAAAGGCAAGCTGACAGGTACTGCGATAATTTTAGCTTTCAGACAAGCAAAGAACGATACGATAAAGTCCAGTCCAGGCTCGAACAGCAATACGGCACGATCGCCACTGTCTACAAGGTTCATTAATATTTGAGCTTGATATTGAACCCGCTCGTTCAGATCTGCATACGTCAGAGATTGAATACCACCAGATTGGCGTCCCAAATATTCAAAAGCAATCCTGCCTCCATTTAAATTTGCGTGGGATTCCAAAGTTGCAATGATATTATCCGTACCCATTACAGCCATAACTTACTCCAATTATTTATAATTCACCCTTAAAACTCGCTAATTCAGAAATTACATGTCTAGCTGGGGCTTTTAATAAAAAATGAATATACTTTTTTTGTTTAAAATATAAATTCACATTATATTTTATGTGCGAGTGTTTTTTATTACACCTGTAAGGGTTTACAGGTTGGCCTGTATTTATTGAAAATGAAGACACTAGATCTCTTTCATAAATTATTTTTATTCAGTCAATTTTGTGAAATCTGGAAATTAAAACTCAAATTCAATCTTTTGCATCTATTTCGATAATATTTAACAAGGTTTTTAGCCTGCCAACTTACACCCAGTTCGTATTCTTATTTTGTTGCTCTCTTGATTGTAGATCTTGTATTCAAGATCTAATTTACTGTGTGCTTTCTCTTTTTAAGAGCAATAAAAGATTCAGGTAAAATCCTCTAATAGCCTTTATTTACAAGGATAAAGCTCATAAAGGAATCTGCTTTAAATTGTATTTAAATAGCTCGAAATCATGTACAGCACTGTGACTAATATATAAACTTAGAATCGATGTATTTCACCCATAGATAATACCAAAAAAAATACGAATATTTATTTTTACCAAGGATATTAATCAAGAAAATATTTATTATCAATATTAAAATAATAGAAAAATTAAAAATAAATTATTAGTTAAATTTAAAAAAAATACAGACCCCACAGCAAATAATCTTTTCTAAAAAATTCATTTTAATTAAAATTTTATTAAATAAAAAAATACTTTTCAAATAATTAACTTTATTTTAAAAACACATCTAATAATATTTTATTTTCTTAAAATCCAATATTAAAATTCTCTATCTTTTATATATCCACCTTTATAAAACCCCCAACATCACAGCCCGAATAGCTGCTGAAATTTTATTATTCACATTTAACTTCTGCATTGAGTTACAGAGATGAAAATTTACTGTTCTTTCAGTTACCCCGAGAATCTGGGCAATCTCTGCTGACGTTTTTCCTTCCGCAGTCCAACGTAGAACCTCTTTTTCCCGGTTCGTTAAATAAAGATTAAACTGAGCAAATTCTGCATCATTCACAATTTTAGCAATGCTGGAATGCACGGTCTGAGACAACCAATACATATTTGTATATTGAGCTTTCTGCTCTTTTTCTGATAATTGGTCAGCAGATCTTGCTAGTGTTAGCATTCCCCTTGTACCAATAAAGTCACGGCTTGACTGTGCCCAACCAACATTTAAACCATAAGAACGCGCCTCCTCCCAAAAATTTTTTTGAGATTGTGTGTTCGCAGATTGACTCGACCAGACAAGAGGTTGAAGTGATAGCATACAATGCTGTACGGTTGGATCTACCCTCACATATTGCTGTTTAACATAACGCTTCTGCCATGCTTCGGGATAATTATTCAACATAATCGTTTTTGGTTCAGCAATAGATAATGGCGACTGCATACCATAAGCACAATAATCAAATCCGAGCTTTAAAGCTGTAGATTTGACAACCTCAAATAGCTGATATTCATTTTTTACCATCAGAGATGCTGATAGTAGATCTTCTTGCCAATTTTCCATTTACTCTTATTAAACCTCATGCATAAATCATTTTTATTTAGTTGCATATAGTGAATTCATAATCCAATTAACAACTTTTTTGAGCTTGAGAGGGTGGTAAATTTTCCGGATAAACTGGTTTCAGAAAGCTTTTTAAGGTTGTTATATTGCATATGCGAATTATGCTTGAAAGCCTCAAATTTACAGGATGCATTTTATTCCAAAAATGAGTATTTTTTATTTTTAGAAGAAGCCTATTATTTCTCCTTACTTGTATATTTCTATTAATTTAACTAAAGAATAACGTCTACCAGTGATACTAGCAGTATAAGTTTTTTATTTATTATTTGATGAAACGCATAATAATGATAATGATTTCGAAAATATTATTTTAATAATAGGATAGATATTATCTACAATACATATGAAAAACTTAAACTATTGATAGCCTTGAAACAAGCAACTCTCATATTCAAGCTATAGATGGGTCAATCTCTGCATAAGTAAAACTCCCTGCCCGAAGTACTTTCTAAAGAACAGCTTAACGTTGTGTATCAGCAGATTACGGCTAACCTGTAAAACTTAACAGTATTTTGTTGGCAATAATTTATGTTATTTATCTATAGAACTGTAATTCAAGTCACTTGAACAGGTAGCATGGTCACAATCCCCCCTGATTTCTCAATCTCAACAGATGGTTTTATTCGGATGAATGAAATCCAGCTTATGAATTACCCCCTCCAACACCTCATATCTATTGTTGAAACTACACAAATTGAAGATTCTCAAATTCTATATTGTGGGTTTACTGAATGGGCAACATCACGGAGCCCAGCTTTAAGTACCGGATGGGACTGGGAATTTATTGAGAACAATGGAATTGCTAGCTTAAAGCGAATTGGACTACCTCGAAGCAATATCATGATTGTTGATTTATCTGGTACAGATATTGGATTTGATGTTACTGAAACATTAATCGAAAAAAAAATAGATTCTTTGTTTTGGGAACACTTCATTTATGCTCAAATCAATACAACGCAAACAAAGACTATATTAAGTCCAAATTTCTCTTAGAAACCTGTAAATTCTTACAGTTACCGCCTTTTCAGCTGTCGAGTAAAGTCGCCTGAAAAATAAGTGGAAGCACTTGTAATGAATGTTATTGCTGGATTCCAAAACAATTTTTCAGAAGTCCTATATACCAAATTTAAAAGTTACCGCTACAAGGTATTTGTTGAACATTTGGGTTGGGAGTTGAACTGTCCAAATAATGAAGAACTAGATCAATTTGATAAAATCGATACAGCTTATGTCGTCGCTCAAGATAGAGAATCCAATATTATTGGTTGTGCCAGACTACTACCAACGACTCAACCCTATTTACTGGGTGAAATATTTCCTCAATTAATGAATGGAATGCCTATTCCTTGTTCACCAGAAATTTGGGAATTATCAAGATTTTCAGCCGTAGATTTCTCGAATCCGCCGACCTCTGCTAATCAAGCAGTGTCATCCCCAGTCTCTATTGCAATTTTGCAAGAAGCGATCAACTTTGCAAGAGAACAAGGCGCAAAACAACTCATTACAACCTCACCTCTTGGTGTAGAGCGGTTATTACGTGCCGCGGGTTTTCGTGCTCATCGTGCAGGTCCACCAATGGTTATCGACGGATATGCTATGTTTGCATGCTTAATTGAAGTGTAGTTAGTTAAATCAAAGTCTAAGAATATTGGTGACATAGCAAAGATTAAGGTCTTAAGCCAGAATCTCGTTTCGCTCATTAAATTTCAAAAGCCCTAGTCAAAAGATTAGGGCTTTTCTTTATTTGAAGATTCAAACTTAATATTAAGACTGCTCAGTAATTTTGGTTTTCAAATTTAATTCTGATTTCTTATGGTAAGCCTCATCAGTTTTAGTCTGCCAATCACGTGGCATAAATGAAGTCGATATGATCGCAACGATAGCCATAGATCCAATATAAATCATAATTAAGTAAGGATTACCCTGCCCGATACTTAAAAGTTTCGTCGCAATTAGCGGTGCTAAACCACCACCAAGTACCCCAGCTAGCTGTACCGAAATTGAGATTCCGCTATAACGAATTTCTGCCGGAAATTGACGTGCAAAAAGCTGAGCTTGTGGTGCATACATAATCGGAAAAACCACACCAATCGCTAAAACAATTGCCGTCCAGACCAATACTGGATCTTTAGTGTTGAGCATGGTAAAAAATGGATAGCAATAAAGTGCCAATACGCATAACCCAAACATAAACATATTGCGTTGACCTACTTTATCTGACAAATGTCCACATAACGGCGTCATAAATAGAATGACCACAGCACCGCAAATGGTGGCAAATAAAATGTCCTGACGTGGGATTCCAAGTTTTGCAGTGGTATAGGCCAACGTAAAGGTTGAAGCAATATAGAACCATGCATTTTCGGCAGCGCGAGCCAAAATAATCGTGATGAGCTGCTTTGGATGGTTTTTAAAAACTTGTAGGGCAGGAACTTTGACTTCTTCGGACTGCTGCTTTACTTTTTCAAAATCTGGTGACTCTGGTACTTTCACTCGAATGTACCAGCCTACTGCCAGTAAAATAATGCTGGCAAGAAACGGTAAACGCCAACCCCAGCTAAACAGTGCTTGTTCAGGTAATAACGACACCAGTCCTAGAGCAATTGAGGCTAGCATTAAGCCACCACCCGTACTGGCTTGAGGCAAGCTTCCCCAAAACCCTTTACCGCCTTCGGGTGCATGTTCAACTGCCATGAGCACAGCACCGCCCCATTCACCGCCCATTGCCATACCTTGAATGAATCGTAAGATGACCAAACCGATTGCAGCCCAGTAACCAATTGACTCGTAAGTCGGTAATAAGCCAATGAGAACCGTCGGAATCCCCATTAACATTAGCGTTAGTAACAACATCGACTTACGGCCAATTTTGTCACCAAAATGACCAAAGACTAAACCACCTAATGGCCGCCCAATAAATCCAACGGCATAGGTTGCAAATGCAGCAAGTACACCCGTCAATGCATCCAGATTTGGGAAAAATAATTTATTAAAGATGAGAGCTGCTGCTGCGCCATAAATAAAGAAGTCATACCACTCAATGGTGGTGCCGACCATGCTAGAGATGCCTGCTAATCGATGTGACGACTTTTTAGTATGTGAACCGTTTCCTTGTATTGTTTGCATCGCAATTTCCTTTCTTCGATTTTCTTGTTTTATCTTTTTTATGCTTATGACCAACCCTGACCATAAGCATTTTCAGGTCTCGCTTTATCTCCTTAAGCTTTTTATATTGTTGTAATGCGGGCTTAGCTTAGCTTTTCTAAAATTTGCTCTAGCTCCGCATTACGTTCTTGCCACTGTGGTTGTTTATCTTTATCGACAATGAGCGCACGAACGCCTTCAATAAAGTCACCATGCTCAAACCAGATATCCTGTAAATCACGCTCAAGTTGCATACATTGCGGCAAAGAAAGCCCACGGCCTAAATGTTGCAGCTTCAAACTCGTTTGTTTGGCAATAAATGAACGTTGCTGCAAAATGCTGAGCATCTTGCTAGTCCAAGTCTTTAAGCTTTCATCTTGTTCATTTTCAAGACTTTGTTCAATTTCATCTAAATGCTGAAAACCGAAATGTTTACGGATGCCTTCGGCTAGTTGCTTTAATTCACTTTCGGCAGGACGAGTAATAAATCGGGTAATGATGTGTTCAATTCCCTCTTTAGTTAAACTTGGTGCTTCAACAAGAGCATCTTGCAAAGCTTGTAACTGCTCGCTTGGCACATGGTAGTCAATTAAATCGAGGTAAAGCGCATCACTACTGCTGATCTGCTCACCCGTAATTGCCATATAAACGCCAATGTCATCAAGACGAGACAGGAAATGTGTTGCACCAACGTCTGGGAAGAAACCAATGGCTGTTTCAGGCATAGCAAATCTGGACTTTTCACTGCTCACCACAATGTGACAAGCCTGAGCCAAGCCAAAACCGCCACCTAATACATATCCATCAAGCATAACAATGACTGGCTTTGCATATTCACGCAGTACATTCAGCATTTTATATTCGGCACTAAAGTAGCCTTTGTAGTCGGCCGTGCCATTTTTATAACTGTCGTAAAGATAGCGAATATCACCACCTGCACAGAAGGCTTTTGGGCTATTTGATTTGATTAAAACTGTCTGAATAGCAACATCATTTCGCCACAGTTCCAATTGGGCACCAATGCCTTCAATCATATCTAACGACAATGCATTGAGATGAGTCACACGGTCTAAGGTAATAATGCCCAACTTACCTTGTTGCTCAATCATTAAGTGATTTTCTGTATTCATTTTATTGATCTCTTATTGATTTTTAAAATTTGGCTGGCGTTTTTCAACGAAAGCCTGCATTCCTTCTTTTTGGTCAGATGTCGCAAAAATTGAATGGAACATACGTCGCTCAAAGCGTAAACCTTCGGTGAGATTCACTTCATAAGCTCGATTAATGGTTTCTTTGAGCATCATGTTTGCAGTTAAAGATCTTGCTGCAATTTTTTCTGCGGCTTGCAGGGTCTGTTCAAGTAATTCTTCTTTACTAAAAACACGTGCAACCAGCCCACTTTGCTCTGCCTCTACTGCGCCCATTTGTCGAGCGGTAAAGCACATTTCCATTGCTTTGGCTTTACCAATCGCATGAGTTAAGCGCTGTGTACCACCAATACCTGGAATTACGCCTAAAGTAACTTCAGGTAAGCCAAACTTGGCGTTGTCAGCACAATAAATAAAATCACACATAAGCGCCAATTCACAGCCACCACCTAACGCATAGCCACTCACCGCTGCAATTAGAGGTTTACGGCGCTGTGCAATACGGTCTGCAAGATGGAAAAAGTCATCAAAATAAATATCAGGAAATGCTAAATCAGCCATTTCTTTAATGTCTGCGCCTGCGGCAAAAGCTTTTTCTGAGCCTGCTAATACCATGCAGCCAATTTCGTGGTCTTTTTCGAGCTGATCTAATGCCTGATTAATTTCACTAATTAATTCGCTGTTTAAAGCATTGAGCGCTTGAGGGCGATTTAATGTAATCAGTCCAACCCCATTACGCTTTTCTAATAAAATACTTTGCCACTGCATGATTTATTCCTTGTTCTGGTTTTATAGACTACGGGCGATCACTAAACGTTGAATATCGCTCGTGCCTTCGTAAATTTGGCAAATACGAGCATCACGATAGATGCGCTCAATTGGGAAGTCTTTGAGATAGCCATAGCCACCAAACACTTGTAAGGCGCTCGAACACACTCGCTCCGTCATTTCCGAAGCAAATAACTTGGCCATTGAAGCTTCATTTAGACACGGTTGCCCTGCTTCTTTTAAACGTGCAGCGTAGTGAACAAGTTGTCTGGCAGCTTCAATTTCGGTTGCCATACTAGCAAGGCGAAAAGCGATAGCTTGATGCTCAAAAATCGGTTTTCCAAAAGTAATACGTTCTTTGGCATAGCGAGTTGCTTCTTCGAGCGCTGCACGTGCCAAACCTACTGCCTGTGCAGCAATACCAATACGTCCACCTTCTAAATTGGCAAGTGCAATTTTTAAACCTTCGCCTTCTTTGCCTAGCATGAGGCTTTTATGGATACGTACATCGGTCAGAGCAATCTGACACGTATCGGATGCATGCAGGCCTAGTTTTTCTTCAACACGAATCACTTCGTAACCCGGTGTATCGCGTGGAACTAAAAAGGCACTAATCCCTTTTTTACCTGCACTCGGGTCGGTTACTGCAAACACAATAATCACGCCAGCATTGTTGCCAGAGGTAATAAACTGCTTGGCGCCATTTAAAATGTAATCATCGCCATCTTTAACCGCACGAGTTTTAAGTGCTGCTGCATCTGAGCCTGTATGTGGTTCAGTTAAGGCAAACGCACCGATCATTTCACCTTGTGCCAAAGGCTTTAAAAACCGCTCTTTTTGCTCATCGGTACCAAATTTTAAAATAGGCACACAGCCAACCGAGTTATGTACACTCATAATGGTCGAAGTTGCGCCATCAGCTGCGGCAACCTCTTCAAGTGCCAGTACATAGGCTAAATTACCCGTGTCTGAACCGCCCCATTGCTCTGAAACAAGCATACCCATAAAACCGAGTTGCCCCATTTGAGCTAAGGTATCTTCCGGGAATGTCCCGTCTCGATCCCAATCGCTGGCATTAGGCTTAATTTGTTCTTGGGCGAAACTTTTCGCCATATCACGAATGAGTAATTGTTCTTCGGTAAATTGCATTATTATTTCCTTTACCCTGCTTTAGCTTGTTGTTTAGCAATTTCTTGATTACGCAATAAAAAGCGCTGAATTTTGCCACTTGGAGTTTTAGGTAATTCACTCACAAATTCAACTAAACGAGGGTAAGCATGTGCAGAAAGTCGTCTTTTAACAAATTGGCTAAGTTGTTCAGCAAGTGTATCGGAAGGTTGAGCATCCGCAGCTAAAATTACGAAGGCCTTAACCACTTCGGTACGGTCCGGATCAGGCACACCAATCACTGCTGCTTCAATCACAGCGTCGTGTTCAAGCAAAGCACTTTCTACATCAAAAGGCCCAATACGATAGCCCGATGTGGTGATTACATCATCACTGCGGCCAACAAAGCTCATACTGCCATCAGCATGTAACTCGGCAGTGTCGCCAGTTAAATAGTAGTGACCAATGAAGGGCGATTTACGGCTTTCTTTATAGCCGCCGAACCACATCATTGGAGACTGACTAATGTCGACTGCTAATATTCCCGGTGTATCTGGCGGAAGTTCTTCCCCTTGTTCATTGACAATCGCAACGCGGTAGCCCGGACTTGGGAAACCTGCTGAACCAGCATGAATTTCATGTTTTAAACCATGATGGTTACACACCACCATACCGACTTCGGTTTGTCCGTAGTGATCATAAATCGGAGCATCAAGGACTTGTTTAAACCAGCGAATTACTTCTGGATTCAGCGGCTCACCTGCACTGCTAACGACACGGAATAGTCCTTTTAACGGCGCCATTTGTGCTGGATCAGCCGCCATCATCATACGGTAAGCCGTTGGGGCACCTGCCAAGTTGTTAATTTTATAATCTTTTACAATTTGACATAGGCTATCTGTGCTAAAACCACCTTCATAGAACAAAGTAGCGTGGCCTAAAAATAACGGCCCCGTAATCGCGTAGTACAGACCATAAGCCCAACCCGGATCGGCAATATTCCAAAACGAATCTTCTTCGGTTAAACCAATGGCATCTTGCATATATCGCCCAAAGGCAATCAATGCTTTTAACGGCACTTCCAAAGGTTTCGCTGGCCCAGTAGTGCCTGAAGTAAACATCAATAAAAATGGATCTTGGATGCTACGCATGACCAGATCGCATTGATCGGACTGCTGCTTAACTTCATTCCAGAAATTAAAATCATCTGCTTTGAGCGGAGTACCTTGCACATCGGCAACCGTCACAATTGGAGGGCAATTTTCAATTTCATCAAGCTTGCTGCGGTTACCTACATCGGTCACCACCAGCTTGCTTTGTGCAAGCTGAATACGGTGCTCAATCGCCTTTGGGCCAAACGCAGTAAATAGTGGCTGGTAAACAGCACCAATTCGCCAAGCTGCAAAAATAGTCACGATCAATTCAGGTGTTCTTGGTAATAGACCTGAAATACGGTCACCTGCTTTCACACCTTGTGATTTTAAAAAGTTGGCAAACTGACTCGACCATTCTTTTAATTCACGGAAGGTATATTGCTCTTTTCGTCCGTCTTTTCCTTGCCAATACAGCGCAATTTTGTCGCCATCTGCATGTCGATCACAGCATTCATAACAAGCATTTAAGGCATCAAGTGAACCTGATAACATCTGTTTTGCAGTACTTTCCAAATCGAAAGCCTGTGCAGCATTTTGATAATCCATCATATCTTTTCCCTCAGTCCGGATTTGTTGTTATTCACGACAGGGTTTAATTGAGTTAAAGCCATCCTTTGGCTTTGCCGTTATGCCTCTTGAGGCAGGTATTGCTGAATAATGCTCGAAAAATCGAGATTGGCATTCCCACGCATGCACATTTGCTGATACAGCTGCTGCACCATACCACCGAGTAAAATCGGCTGCTTAACTTGGCCTGCAGCTTCGACAGCAAGACCTAAATCTTTCAACATCAGCTGAGTTGCAAAGCCGTCTTGATAGCCTTTAGATGCTGGCGCATTTTCATTAATATGCGGCCATGGGTTACACACATCCGAGCTCCAGCAACGACCGCTTGAGATGTTAATAACGCCTGCCAATGCTTGTGGATCGATGCCCAGCTTTACACCGAGTGCCATACCTTCGGCCACTGCTGCCATTGAAATACCTAAAATCAGGTTATTGCAGATTTTGGCAATTTGGCCTGCTCCAACATCACCACAATGAACAATATTTTTGCCCATGTGGCTGAGCACAGGTTTCACTTCATTAAAGGTTTGCTCATCGGCACCCACCATAAAGGTTAAAGTTCCCGCTTGAGCACCAATGGTCCCACCAGAGACTGGTGCATCACAGATTTTAATATTTTTGCTATGTGCAACAGCGGCAATATCTTTAATGGTTTGTGGATCAATGGTACTGCTATCAATGCATAAGCTACCTGCTTTTAGCACTTCTAAAACACCATTTTCACCTAAGTAAACCTCTTTAACATGCTTTGCCGCAGGCAACATGCTAATGACCACATCAGCTTCTTTCGCGGCTGCCTGTGGACTGTCACATACTACGCCACCCGCCTCGGCAAAGTGCTGAATAGCAACTTCACTGAGGTCATAACCATAAACTTTGATTCCGGCTTTAAGTAGGTTATGGGCCATTCTGCCGCCCATATTTCCTAGACCGATAAAGGCGATATTCATCCGTGATCCCCTTAACGTAAACTAATGGTTGTGTTTACTGCACCAACTTCATGGCTGTCTTCAAACCAGCGACTAGTAATGGTTTTGGTTTGGGTGTAGAACTGTACAGCCTGTTTGCCGTATGGTCCCAAATCACCCAATTTTGAGCCTCGTGAACCCGTAAAACTAAAGAAAGGCACTGGCACAGGAATTGGAATGTTGATACCCACTTGACCAATATCAATGAGGTTTTGGAAAGTACGCGCAATCGCACCACTTTGTGTGAATAGACCTACACCGTTACCAAATGGGTTGGCATTGATTAGAGCAATCGCTTCCTCAAGTGTGTCTACGCAAATAATTGAAAGTACAGGTCCAAAGACTTCTTCTTTATAAATACGCATGTCGGTATTTACGCCACTAAAAATCGTCGCGCCAACAAAGTTGCCTGATTCATAGCCTTGAACTTGAACATCGCGACCATCGAGTAATAACTCTGCACCTTGCTCAACACCGCTATTAATTAAATCAAGCACACGCGCTTTAGCACGCTTTGAAATGACAGGGCCAATATCGGTATTCGGCTCATGCCCTGCATTCACTTTTAAAGTTTTCGCTTTTTCGACTAACTCTTGAATCCACTGTTTGCTTTCACCCACCATGACTGCAACCGACAATGCCATACAGCGTTGCCCTGCAGCACCAAACGCTGCACCCACTAGGGCATTTAAGGTTTGCTCTTTATTGGCATCTGGCATGACAGCTACATGGTTTTTTGCACCCATCATCGACTGCACACGTTTGCCATGTTGCCCTGCAAGGTTATAAACATGCGTTCCAACCGCAGTTGAGCCAACAAATGAAATGGCTTTAATGTCTTTATGCGTACATAGACGATCAACAACTTCTTTACCGCCATGCACAACGTTGAGCACACCTGCTGGAACACCTGCTTGAATCGCAAGTTCAACGAGCATCATGGTTGATAATGGATCTTGTTCTGATGGTTTTAAAACAAACGTATTGCCACAAACGATTGCCATTGGGAACATCCACAGCGGAATCATCGCTGGAAAGTTAAACGGCGTAATGCCAGCACACACACCCAAGGGTTGCTGCAAGGTATAAGTGTCTACACCACGTGCCACGCCTTCAACATATTCACCCATTTGTAAGGTGCCGATTGAACAAGCATGTTCAACCACTTCCAAACCCCGTTGAATATCGCCTTCAGCATCTGCCAAGGTTTTGCCTTGTTCAGCCGTTAGTACTTGCGCAATTTCCTTCATGTTGGCACGGATTAAGTCTTGCAACTTAAGCATGATGCGCATACGTGCTTGAATTGGAGTTTGACGCCAAGACGCAAAAGCATCTTGTGCAGCTTGAATAGCAGCATCGACTTCTTGAACCGTTGCAAATGGTACACGACCAATCACTTCCTGAGTTGCAGGGTTAATAATGTCTTGCCATTCCTCTGTTTCAGATTCGATAAATTGTCCGTTAATGAGTAATTTAGCGGTTTCCAATTCGATTTTTTGGATTGTGTTCATAACCTCTCCGTAGGCCATATTTTTATTGTGTTCAATTATTAGAAAATACTTTTTGATCGTATTTTCTTTATTTCAGTTTCAATTGAGACTAACAAAGAAATCTTTGACCACCAACGCAAATTCATGCACGATTGATGTGCAAATATGCACAGGGATTACAATAAAAATGAAAGTGGATTGGGATCATCTACATTTTTTTCTGGTTTTAGCTCGCACTAAAACCCTAACCAATGCTGCGCGTATTATTGGGGTAGAGCATAGTACGGTTGCAAGACGGATTCAGGCCCTAGAACTTGCTTTAGGTACAACGCTCTTTAAGCGTGAAGCAACTGGTTATGAACTGACACTCGAAGGGATGGCACTTGTTCCTCGAGTTGAGCAAATGGAACAAGCTTTCTTACAAATTGAAAAACCACATCAACCTTTACAAGGCCGTGTGCGAATTGGCACACCTGAAGGCTTTGGAACTGCGTTTTTAGCCCGCTTACTGGCTGAGTTCTCTATTCAGTATCCACTGCTTACCATCGACCTGATTCCAGTGCCAAAAATGATTAAGCTCTCACACCGTGAAGCAGATATTGTGGTGTCAATTGACCGTCCAACTTCTGGGCCATACATCATTACGCGCTTGTCTGACTATTGTTTAAAAATTTATGGTAGCCAAAACTATCTGGCTCAGAACCCACCTATTCGCGGTTTAGAAGATTTAACCCAGCATCGTTTCGTGAATTATATTGATGATCTGGTCTATAGCCCCGAGCTGTACTGTTTAGAACGATTGCCCTTAAAGCTCAATGCAAATTTCCGGAGTAGCAGTATTTTGGCTCAACAAATTGCGGTAAGTGCTGGTGCAGGGCTTGCAATTTTGCCCAAGTTTTTGGCAGATGATAAACCGGAACTTGACGTCGTTTTAGAGCAACAAGTTCGCTTTACCCATACGTTCTGGATGTTGACCTTTGTTGATTTACAACATGAACCGCGCATCAAATTAGTTTGGGATTATCTACGTAAGCAAGCCGATAAATATCAACATTTATTGGTTGATTAAATAGTCTAAATAAAAAAGCCAATCATGATTGATTGGCTTTTTTGAAATTATTAATAATTAATCAAAAGTTTCTTGGCCTAGTTTTTTCATGCGTGGTTTATAAAACACATGATAGCTAACGCCTAAAACCACTAACCATAATGGACTAACATATACCGCTTTTAATGTATCTGGTTCTAATGCCAGAATCACTAAAGTGAACAAGAAAAATGCAATGACAACATACGCCATCAACACCCCACCCGGCATTTTAAAGGTCGATTTAGCATGTAACTCTGGACTCAACTTACGGTAACGTAAATAGCATGCCATGATCAGAAGCCATACGCTAATAAAGAGAATCACACAGAGTGAACTTGCCAAAGTAAATGCTTCCATCGTGTTTGGGACAAAGTACTGCAACACTGCCCCACCCATAATGAAAATACATGAGAAGATTAAACCATTTGAAGGTACGGCACGTTTTGATAAACGCCCCAATGCACTTGGCGCCTGACCATCTTTCGATAAACCGAACAGCATACGACTGGTTGAAAACACACCGCTGTTCATTGAAGACATCACTGAAGACAGCACAACTAAGTTCATAATGATGGCAGAAACTGGAATACCTGCATTTAAAAACAACTCAACAAACGGGCTTTTATCTGCGCGAATGTGATCCCATGGTGTCACTGACATCACTACAAAGAGTGCTAACACATAGAATAAAATAATACGTATTGGAATCGCGTTAATCGCTTTCGGTAGATTTTTCTCTGGATCTTTCGTTTCAGCCGCTGTTGTACCAATCAGTTCAACGCCAATAAAGGCAAACACGGCAATCTGGAAACCTGCCAAAAATCCGCTTACGCCTTTTGGAAATATGCCGCCATGCGACCACACATTACTTACACTCACAACCTCTCCATGTGGAGCTTGAAAATGAGTGAGGATCATGTAACCACCGACTCCAACCAGGCCAATAATGGCTAAAATCTTAATGAGTGCGAACCAGAATTCAACTTCACCAAACAACTTCACCGTAAGAAGGTTAAGCCCTAAAATGAATAGTACACAGCCTGCACTAATCATGGCCTGTTGCATTGGTGAGAAACTGGCGCCTTCGGGCAACCAGAAACTTAAATAGTTAATGACAGCAGAAAGATCGGCTATACCCACTAACACCCAACCTAACCAATAAGTCCAGCCTATATAATAGCCAGCCCATGGGCCGATCAAGTCATATGCCATATCAACAAATGATTTGTAATGTAAGTTGGCAAGCAGTAGTTCACCCAATGCGCGCATCAGAAAAAAGAACATGCCACCAATTAACATGTAAATCACAAGAATTGAAGGACCAGCGAGGGAGATGGTTTTGCCCGAGCCCATAAATAAGCCGGTTCCAATTGCACCGCCAATTGCAATCATTTGTAGATGGCGATTATTTAATTTCCGTTGTAAATGTTCAGGGGAGCTTGCCTCATCTGAATGATGAACCATTGTCATATTAGAAGTCCTTTTTATATTTTGCTTAACTTAAATCAGCAACCTATAGGGAGAAAAACGAACCGTATATCGTGGGTTGCTGAGTCTATACCTCAGGACAAGATGTTCAAGTATATTTTTCCTTAATTGATAAATCGTTTGTCCTGTTTTTTTAAGTCACATTATTTATGTAATGCCTTCACGGCAATTTTAATTAACATATCTGGATTCTCCAGATTAGCCGGAGTGTAGCATGCGATAATGCTATATGTACTTTTCCAATACCCTCAAAATCGCACCATTGACTCAAAAATAAACAATATTATTCCGATAAAAAATCGAAAGAAAATAAAAAAAGCCAATCATGATTGATTGGCTTTTTATTAAAACTTAATGATCATTGACGAGCTCACGTCCTAGTTTTTTCATGCGTGGTTTATAGAGCACATGATATGTGACGCCTAAAATAACCAACCATACTGGACTGACATATAGTGCTTTCAAAGTATCTGGTTCTAATGCCAAGATCACCAAAGTGAAAAGCATAAATGCCAGAACTATATAGCTCATCCAAACACCGCCCGGCATTTTAAAAGTTGATTTTTCATGTAACTCTGGACGTAATTTACGATAGCGTAAATAGCACACCATGATGAGACTCCACACACTAATGAATAGAATCACACAGAGTGAACTTGCCAAGGTAAATGCTTCCATTGTGTTTGGAACAAAGTACTGAAGTACCGCTCCGCCCATAATGAAAATACAAGAGAAAATCAAACCATTTGATGGCACGGCACGTTTTGATAAACGACCAAATGCACCCGGTGCCTGACCATCTTTTGATAAACCGAATAGCATACGACTGGTTGAAAACACACCGCTGTTCATTGAAGACATGACTGAAGACAGCACCACCAAGTTCATGATAATTGCAGAAACCGGAATACCCGCATTTAAGAATAACTCAACAAACGGGCTTTTATCTGCGCGAATGTGATCCCATGGTGTTACTGACATCACAATAAATAGTGCCAATACATAGAACAAAATAATACGTATCGGAATCGCGTTAATTGCCTTCGGTAAATTCTTCTCTGGATCTTTAGTTTCAGCAGCCGTTGTACCTACAAGTTCAACCCCGACAAAAGCAAACACGGCAATCTGGAAACCAGCCAAGAAGCCTTCAGTACCTTTCGGGAATAAACCACCATGCGACCAAACGTTACTGATGCTTGCTACAGCACCTTGAGGAGCTTGGAAATGGCTGAAAATCATGTAACCACCCACTCCGATCAGGCCAATAATCGCCAAGATCTTAATGAGTGCAAACCAGAATTCGATTTCACCAAACAAACGTACTGTCAGAAGGTTAAGACCCATCACAAACAACACACAGCCTGCACTAATCATGGCTTGTTGTGTTGGAGAAAAGCTCGCGCCATCGGGCAGCCAGAAACCTAAATAGTTGATGACCGCTGAAAGGTCCGCAATACCCACCAGCACCCAACCCAACCAATAGGTCCAGCCCAAATAATAACCAGCCCATGGACCGATCAAGTCATGAGCCATATCAACAAAAGATTTGTAATGCAGATTTGCAAGGAGCAACTCGCCCATTGCACGCATTAAGAAAAAGAACATTCCTCCAATGATCATATAGATCAAAAGGATTGAAGGACCTGCGAGGGAGATGGTTTTACCCGAGCCCATAAATAGGCCGGTTCCAATTGCACCGCCAATTGCAATCAGCTGTAAATGACGGTTAGACAGTTTTCGTTGCAGATGATCAGGAGAATTTTCTGTATCTGAATGACGAGCCGTTGTCATATTAAAATTCCTTTTTGAATTCCTTTGTTAAGATCAGCAACCTATGGCGAAAATCGAACCGTATGCCATAGGTCACTGAATCTGTTCACCAAAAAATGACTGGATAAACCGTATCTATCTTCCTTCTGTTAGATACATCATCATTTTTGGAGTAAAAACGAATTACTTTTGTGCTGCCGTCACGGCAATTTCAATGAGCCAGTCTGGATTAACCAAATCGGCCTGAATTGTGGCACGCGATGGAGCAACACACCCTTTTAACCAGTCAACCCAAATGGCATTTACGGTTGAAAAGTCAGAAAGATTTTTTAAATAGAGCTGCGCAGAGAGCAAGCGAGATTTATCAGTATCGGCAAGCGCCAAAAGTTCATCAATCGTTGCAAGAATTTCACGAGTTTGGCCTGCCACGTCTTGCTCGGTATTTTTAGGTACCTGACCTGACAAATAAACCACTTTGTTAAAAACAGTCACGGCGCTCATGACTTCGTTAGTGTTAATCTTTTGTATATCTGAATTAGACATTCGGATTTCCTTATACCTGATTAATAAATTGAACACGGGCGGTGACAGCACACATCAGTTCATAACCCACCGTACCGGATGAAACTGCGACATCATCAATAGACAAAATAACGCCTGTACTTGATTGTCCCCATAGCACCACTTCACTGCCGACTTTGGCATTTTCAATACCCGTTAAATCGACTGCCAACATATCCATGCTGACGCGGCCGACTGTACGAGTGCGTACAGAGTCCACTAAAACTGGCGTACCTGTCGGTGAAATACGCTGATAACCATCGGCATAGCCACAAGCGACAATCCCAATCGTCATGGGTTGCTCTGCGACAAAGTTTGAGCCATAACCTACGCTTTCATTCGCATCTAAATGCTGAACGGAAATAATTTCACTGCGTAAACTCATGGTGGGTTGTAAACCCCAATCGGCAATACTATGCGTCGGGTAGTCTGGCGAGCTGCCATAAAGCATGATGCCGCTACGTGCATAATCTGATTTGAGCTGGTCTTGATAGCGTAGAATTGCCGCACTATTACTTACCGATCTTTCACCCGGTAAATCTTTAATAATGTCTTCAAATGCACTGATTTGATAATCAATACCCTGCTGACCGAAACGATCGCCATCCGCATCTGAAAAATGCATCATGTGCGTAATCTTGGAGACGTTTGCTAAATTATTTAAACGTTCCCATGCCTGAACATACTGCTGTGGTTTAAAACCAAGACGGTTCATACCACTGTTCATTTTTAGGCAAATATCAAATTGAGCTGGATAAGGATGCTTTTGAACCCACTCAATTTGCTCTTCACTGTGAATGGTGAAACTAAGCTGATACTGCACACAATCAAATAAGTCTTGAGGAGAAAAAATCCCTTCGAGCAACAAAATTGGACCTGTCCAACCTAGAGCACGAATTCGTTTTGCTTCATCAAGATCAAGTAAGGCAAAGCCATCTGCTGCTTTAAATGCTTCATAAACACGTTCAATTCCGTGTCCATAAGCATTAGCTTTTACAACGGCAAAGACCTTACTGTTTGGCATAGCCTTGCGTACCACCGCCAAGTTATTTTGCAAGGCTTGACGGTGGATGACTGCGGTAATAGGACGAGGCATGATTAATTTCCTAACGTCCGTTATGCAGCATGCGCGTGTGAATAACGCTGAATTGAAAGACCATCTGTACTGATTTCAGTCTTATGATTCAATACGATGTCACTGATTAATTTTCCTGAACCACACGCCATTGTCCAACCTAAAGTACCGTGGCCTGTGTTCAAGAACAGATTTTTAAAGCGGGTCGCACCAATAATTGGGGTACTGTCTGGTGTCATTGGACGTAAACCCGTCCAGAAAGAAGCCTGTGCCATATCACCACCCGGGAACAAGTCCTGAGTCACCATTTGCAAGGTTGCACGGCGGTCTTCGTTCAGACCTAAATTGAAACCACTTAACTCTGCCATTCCACCTACGCGAATACGTTGGTCAAAACGAGTAATCGCGATTTTGTAAGTTTCATCAAGCACAGTAGATTGCGGAGCAAAAGCTGGATCAACAATTGGAATCGTCAACGAGTAACCTTTTACAGGATATACAGGCAACTGTAGATCAAGCGGTTTCAAGAAATCACGTGAATAACTACCAAATGCTAGAACATAACGATCCGCGGTTAAGACTTTACCATTGACCTGAACGCCCTTAATTTCATCGCCTTCAACAATCAATTTTTCTACGTTCTGGTTGAACTGGAAGTTAACCCCCAGCTCTTTAGCAATTTGAGCTAAAGCATTGGTAAATAAATAACAGTCGCCTGTCTCATCATTTGGTAAATGCAAACCGCCGACAAGTTTATCTTGCGTATTTGCCAAAGCTGGCTCTACACGACCAAGCTCATTGCCATTTAATAATTCGTAACTTACACCGCATTCTTGTAGCACACTAATGTCGCGTTGAACCGCTTCCATTTGCGCTTCTTTACGGAATAACTGCAAAGTGCCTTTCGCACGGTTTTCGTAATTAATACCTGTATCTTTTCTGAGTTCACGTAAGCAGTCACGGCTGTATTCAGCCACACGCATCATACGTTCTTTGTTCACAGCATAACTTTGTGGATTACAGTTTTTTAGCATTTGCGCCATCCACTGTAACTGCCACATGCTGCCATCTAAATTAATAGCAAGCGGTGCGTGGTGTTGGAACATCCACTTCACAGCTTTAAAAGGAATTCCTGGTGCTGCCCAAGGGGTTGAATACCCTGGCGAAATTTGACCTGCATTACCAAAGCTTGTTTCTTCAGCAGGACCTGCCTGACGGTCAAGAACAGTGACCTCAGCTCCTTGTTGAGCTAGATAATAGGCACTTGCCACTCCGATAACGCCGCTACCTAATACAATTACGCGCATTTCCATTCCCTCACGCACACCAGTTTATTTAACTAGTATATTTCCGCCTCAATAGTTTATTTCACTGTTTTTCGGGCTATAATCTAGGTAAATTTATGTTTTTATCACAAGAATTTTAAAAAAAGAGGAAATATCTATGCGCCCCCTAGATCGTATAGATCGCATGATTCTGGATATTTTGCAGCGTGAAGGACGAATTGCGATTAGTGAGTTGGCATCGAGAGTCAACCTGTCGACCACCCCCTGTTCAGAGCGTGTCAAACGACTTGAACGTGATGGCATCATCATGGGTTACTTCGCACGACTAAACCCAGCCTATGTGGACCGCAACTTGCTCGTCTTTTTAGAAATTAAGTTATCTGCCAAATCTGGCGATGTATTTGATCAAGTTGCCAGAGACTTAGTCGAGATTCCGGAAGTACTCGAATGTCACCTCATTTCAGGTGAGTTTGACTATCTTGTAAAAGCGCGCTTAAAAGAAATGAGTGCCTACCGCCGCTTGTTAGGTGATCTGTTAAAGAAACTCCCCGCTTCGGCATCTTCACACAGTTATGTGGTCATGGAAGAAGTTAAAGAAACTCTATATCTAGATGTGAGTAAGTAAAGCGAGGCCACTATTGAACTCGCTTTACCCATATTTTGAACATTAGAAATATCTTAAAATCGAAATATGTTTATTTTGATGTTTGAATTTCGAGAACCATTTAACAGCAGGATAAAGCGCAAAAGACAACACAATCGTGATTAACCACAGCATCCACACATGATTAGCCGATAAATAATTGCCGTAGTTGGCTCCCCATACACTTATTGCAAACACATACATCAGTTTCAATACATATAAATGCAGTAAATAAAAGAACATAGGAACCGAACCGAACACTACCAATGGTTTTAAAAATGAATATTGCTGCATACGTTCAAAAGCAACCAACACAATTAAACCGATTCCAACATTCAGCAAAATAAATAATAAAGACGGGGGATACTTGGTGAGGTTAAAAAAGCTCATTAAAGTGAGTTGTAATGACTCAAAATGTTGCCACGGCTGGTCACCATAGATATTGATAAAACGCAGTAAAACGAATAATCCAATACTTGCCAGTCCGATACTCAATAAATAGCGGCTTCTTTGTTTTGCAGTATATTTTGAACTAAAGAATTGGCCTAAAACATAACCCAGCAAAATAACACCAATCCAAGGCAAAACCGGATAGCTTGTGCGAAGCTTTATACCTGCAAACTCGATCCAACCACGCTCATGTAAAACGAACCATACATTCTGTAAAAAACCATTTGTAAAATGCACAGAATCTAATAAGTTATGCCCAAAAATAATCAATAAAGCTGCACCAGTAAGAACAGGCAACGGTAAACTCACACAACCAGCCAACACCACCATGCTAATACCAATCGCCCATATCACCTGCAAATAAATAACATCTGGTGGAAAAGTAGCTGTCCAAGCAAAGTTCACCAATGTCAGCTCTAACACAATTAAAAATAGACCACGCTTCAATAAAAATGCACGGGTTTGCTGCAAATCCTGTTTTTTTGAATGAAATAAAAAAGCCGAAATACCTGTTAAAAGAACAAAAACCGGAGCACAAATATGTGCCAATAACCGACTACCAAATAATGCAGGTTCAGTCACTGTTACATCCATTGGATCTATGACCTGCTTATGCAAATAGAAAGTTTCTCTTACATGGTCGAGCAACATAATCAAGATGACCAAACCACGTAAGGCATCAATCGACTGTAAACGCTCAATATTTTTTTCTAAAGACATAGCGATAATCAATAAAATAATGTAACGTTATACTATTACATTTAATCCCTTTTGTCTTTCATGGCTGCTCATTTATGCAACACAAATTAGGTTTGTTGTCTTCCTTAGGTCTATCGTTTATCTCGACACTCAGTTGGGGAGAAGAAACGTCAACGGTACTGGCAACCATACGCGTTCAGGCTGAAACGACCCAAGAAGATGTAAGTCAAAATAGTTCAGCGACTAAATTTTCCCACGATGTTTTAGATGTCCCTTTTAATCGTGCTTTTGTTTCTAAGCAGGTGATGGAACAACAAGACGTTCAGCGCATTGATGATGCATTAACCTTAGTCAGTGGGGTTTTTCATCAGAATGATTATGGTGGTGGTTTTTGGGATAATTACTCTTTCCGAGGCTTTAGTGGCGATCCAAATTTAGGGGCTACCATGATTCGAAACGGTTTGAGTGTAAACAGAGGTGTTAGTGCTCCCAAAGATATCGTAAACATTGAGTCTTTAGAATTTTTAAAAGGACCAATGGCGGCTTTATATGGCCGTGGAGAAACAGGTGGTTTGCTCAATCTAAATAGTAAAAAGCCACAGTGGCAAAGCGAAAGTGAAATCAACTTACGCGCCAATAGCCAAGAACAATATCGAATGAGTCTGGAACATACCGCCCCGATTAACGATGAACTGGCCTATCGTTTAGCTGTTGCCCATGAAGATAATCAAAGCTTTCGTGATCATGTCAGCAGTGAACGCTGGTTCTTTTCGCCGCAGCTCACATGGAAAATTTCAGACCAGACTCAACTCGACTTTGATAGTGAATTTACTCAGCACAAAGGAACCTTTGACCGTGGAGTAAGCACCGTTAATCACCAGTTTGTGATGGACCCGAAAACCTTTACGGGTGAACCTGATGACGGCGATATGAAAGTAAAAGATTACTTTTACCAGTTACGTCTTAGTCATGAATTTAACCCTGACTGGAAACTGAATAGTGCCGTCAGTTATAAAGATGCTCAAATGGTCGGCTTTTCGACCGAACCACGACGCATACAAACCGATGGTCGTACTTTAGAACGTCAACGCCGCTATCGTGATTATCAAAGTGAAGATGTGCTAGCTCAAACAGAGTTACTTGGCAAAATTGATACATCTTGGGCTCGACATGAAATTTTACTTTCAACTGAACTTGGTCAACTCGACTATCAGCAATATCAGCTGCGTCGTAACCACAGCTCAGGCATGCCAAATACAATTGATATTTACCAACCTGAATATGGAAAATATTTACCAGATTTAGCACCGTTCACCAACACCAAAGAACAGCAACGTTACTTTGCTCTTAATGTACAAGATCAAATCTTTTTTAATGATCAATGGAGTGTGCTTTTCGGCAACCGTTTTGATCAGGTCGAACAAGACTTTAAAAATCACCTGACTCAGACCGAAAGTAACCAGACCCTTCATCAAAATAGCCCACGTTTCGGAGTAAATTTTAAAGCCTCTGATCAATGGGCATTTTATACAAACTATGGTCGCTCATTTGCGATGAATAGTGGTATGAACCGAAATGGTCAAACGTTTGCTCCTGAAAAAGGCGAAAGCTATGAGGTCGGTACCAAATATAAAATGAATGAGCAAAGTGTGCTTAGTCTCGCTTTGTTTAAAATGAAAAAACAAAATGTGCTGACAACAGATCCAATCGACAATGCATTCCAAACAGCCGCTGGTGAAGTTAGCAGTAAAGGGATTGAATTTGACTTAAATAGCCAGATCAATGACCGATGGCTCGTCAATGCCAATTATAGTTATACCGATGCTCAAATTGAAAAAGACCAAGACCTAGCTAAAGGTGCTCGTCTGAGTAATGTTCCAAAACGCCAAGGCTCAGTGAGTACCAATTATGAATTCCTGCAAGAAGGCACGAAAAAGGCAGGCATAGGTGCCAACCTCACCTATGTCGGTGAGCGCAGTGGTCATAACATTGATAATGGATTTAACTTACCAAGTTATACACTGGTCAATTTAAATGGCTACTACGCCCCATCTGACCGCTTACGCTATCAGCTGAATGTAAATAACTTGTTTGATAAAAGTTACTATATTTCAAGCTATAGCGATTTATGGGTTCAACCAGGTGAACCACTGAACGCTTCAATTTCGGCACAGTGGAAATTTTAATTCATCCATAAAATAAAAAAGCCCGAAAACTTTCGGGCTTTTCATTAAAACATACCGTTTTCATTGACGAGTGGATCAGGCTGTATTTGCCCAATGTCCCAAAACTCAGCAATTTTTCCATTTTCAAAACGACAAATGTGAACCACTGCCAAGGTTGTTAACCCGTTCATTTGCATTTCAATTTTAGAATGCACAGCAACTAAATCACCATCTTCAATGACATGTTGAACTTCAAAGAATTTATTTGGAGTTTCAATTGCACTTTCACGCATTCCCTCCTTCAAAGAAGTTACATCACCCGCATAATAAGGATTGTGATGCTTGAAGTTAGGCGCGGTGTAATTGCTATAGGCTTCATCGACTTCGCCAGCTGCGGCAAGCTCTAAAAACCGTACTGCAATTTGTTTTTGAGATAAGTTCATGATTATCTCCTACCCGTTATTTTAGACCTTACTGTAACAGGTCATCTTCTTCGTCGCCTTCCTCGAAGACATAAGCCATACAGCCCCATCCATCATATTCACCCTGAAATTTTTCAGCGATGCTGGCAAACCATTGTTCTAAATCAACAATGTCTGAATAGTCGGGTTCCATATTAACGAAGATCGTAATAATCCATTCATTTGGCTCAACGGCATCATCTTGAAAGAGTGAAACCTTTTGTTCTTGGTACAGTAAATAGAGTGCACATTGCTCTGCATTTTTCTGATCTTGAAAAGCAATAGAAAATTCAATTTCATGCAGATCGGTTAAATCATCCCCGTCTTCAGCCATTTGCCAAAGTACATTGCCGTTATCGTCATCTGGAAATTGTTCGTAATCACGAGTCATAATATGATCCCTTGTTGTTGTTGCCGTATTAATATTATTCGGCATTAAGAATACCCGACTTTTATTGCAGTTTGGGTATATATTCCGTTCCCAATTGCATCAAATTAATTTTTTTAATTATATAAATTTTAAAAAGGCACCTTCGATTCAATCACCACATCGGTTCCATTTAATGGATGCTTAAAAGCCAAATATGCAGCATGTAGCGCCATACGGTTTAAGTGAAATTGCTTAGGTTCAGGGTGATATAACTTGTCACCCATAATCGGATGTCCAATATGCATCATGTGTACACGTAGCTGATGCGAACGCCCTGTTACTGGTTCAAGCAATACTCGACTTTGATCTGTTTTTTCATCATAGATGAGAGGTTGAAATAAGGTTTTGGCATGTTTGCCCAACTCAAAATGCACAATTTGTCTCGGGCGATTTTCCCAATCGGTAATGAGTGGAACTTCAACACTACCCTCTTCCGCGACTTGGCCTTGCACTAAAGCAATATAATGTTTTTTGACTGTTCTGGCCTGAAACATTTTACTTACCGCAACTTCTGCATCACGGTGTTTAGCAAACATAAGCAACCCCGAAGTCGCCATATCTAAACGATGAGTCACTTTGGCTAAAGGGAACTTTTCAAGTATGCGTAAATAGGCACTATCATGATGTTCCGGCAACCTCCCCATAACCGACAATAGACCCGCAGGTTTATCAACCACGACCAAATCGTCATCTTCAAATAGGATTGAAAGCGGATCTTGTGGTGGAGCATAAACAAAGTGGTCGTTTAAAGGCATTGTCGTAGAAACAGCAAGGGAGCATGGCGGCAGATCATAAAGAAATTTCCAATTTACCGCAAAATATTCTATAGAGCTCATCATGTTCCACGTGAAACTCAGATTCAGTTTTTACCGTTTTTTATTCATTTCAGATAAAAGATCGAGCTGAATTTCTTGAATATGTGCAAGTCTTTCCCATTGATGCGATAAAAGATGATCCATTTTTTCATGTAAATGTCTAATTTCAAGCTCAGCTTTTAAATTAATTTGATAATCATGTTGAGCGCGTAACCGATCTTTTACCTCTTGTCGATTTTGACTCATCATAATGACAGGTGCCTGAATTGCAGCTAAACATGACAAGACCAGATTAAGCAAAATAAATGGATAAGGATCAACTGGATGCACCACCATCACTACAGTATTTAAAATGATCCAAGCCACTAAAAATAGTCCAAAACAAGTTAAAAAGACCCAACTTCCGCCAAAAGAGGCTATTTTATCTGCTAGTTTTTCACCCAAAGTCCAATTCTGATCGAACTCTGTCTCTGTATTTCGACTAATCAGCTCATGCCGTTGCATACTGCCAATCACTTCATTTTCTAAAGTTGTTAACTCACCTTTTTCTGAACGTAATAGTGATTGCACATACTTAATACGGTAGTCCGCCAAATCAGCACGACAAATAAAGGTTGAAAAAGACCAATCCGGATAATCTTTCAAGATTTCTTCTCCAATCACATCTCGAATGACTTCACCAGAGACCAGATCTTTTAAGGGAAAACTCTTTCCACAAACGGCGCATTGGCGACACTGGTTTTTATTGTCCATTTTATTCAGCTCGCAATTGATAATACGTATATTATATAAACGATTTCAATGAATAACATCGTAAATAAAAATAGTGCTCTAACCCAATATCTGTAAAGTGGCTGGTACTATTTTTCGGTGGGCAGGAATCACAGGCAACATGTACAGCCGCCCAAGTAAATTTTTAATATGGACTACTGTGGTCACGGTAAGAACTTGAGTCTCTTCATTTTTATAAATAGATAAAGTCACATTTAAATGTTTATCGTCATCGCCAACCACTAACTCATTTTCGGTACGCTGTAACAAGGTAAAAATTCCAATTCGATCACCAGCTACATATTCATTTTCTTTTTTATTCGAATCAATTTGCTTAAAACTTCCTAAATCTTTAAGCCCAATCTTTGAAGTAATTTTATTGCGCAAGTTCATGCTCCACTCTACCCATTGAGGCGTGTGATGGAACAGTTTAATGAACTGCCAAATACATTAAGATCTGGTTGGCCAAGCATAATACTCCACGAATCGTGAAAGTAAGCATTGTTCAATTGAGATGAGATTTGGCTGTCATGCGGCAAGGCAGAAAGATAAGGCTTATTCATAAATTATATTCTTGTAAAGTATCGTTTTTATTATAGAGAATTTTTTAGGGTGTCAAGGGAAAACATCTATGGTTTACTTCAACAATTATAACTTTGTAAGTTAGAACCTTATGCCTATAAACTTTTGATCTATAGCGTCCTAAGCCGAATCGAGACCTTTTGGGTGAGTACACACTAACGTTATACGTTTTGGTGCATGCTACTCTTTTCGATCCCTATCACACCCTTGAGATATAGTTTAGCCAGCACCCTGCGGGATTGTTTTTCTAAGAACAGCTAATTTTCATTATTTTTGGAATTTTTTACGCCATTAAGTGAATTAAAAAGAATTTATTTCCATTTCACCATAATTAGTTAAATTTAAATTCCACTTTATTTATATTTTACGGTTTATTTTACCAACCTTAATAATTTATAAACTCATTAGAAGTTATTTCATCAGCATACGTTTAGCCGACTGGATCATTCAAACCAAACTTACTCATTACTGCTTTTAAGATTTTTTGTTTTGCTCTTTCAGTATTATTTTTTATAGATAACTTTTTCGCTTGAATACATTATAAAAACATATTATAAACTATTTCTAACCAAATAATTGGTTTTTGGAACTTTATAATGAACAACAATATTATAATCTTTGGTTATGGAACAGGTATTTCTAAAGCCGTAGCACATAAATTTGGTAAAGAAGGCTATAAAATCGGGTTAGTGGCACGAAATGCCGAAAAACTCGAAAAGGCCATTTTAGAACTTAAAACACATGGTATTGAAGCTTACGCTTTTACATGTGATTTAGCCGTTCTTGAAAACATACCAAATCTTATTAAATGCATTAAAGATCAATTAGGAGAGATTAAAAATATTCATTGGAATGCTTCCCATGATATTGAAGGCAACATATTAGAAACCCCTCCACTGGAGCTCACCAAAAGCTTTCATATTCGCGTTTCGAGCTATATCGCGACGGTACAAGCTTGCTTAGGTGATTTAGAGAAGAACCACGGCAGTATTTTATCAACAAACGGTATTTTCGCTTTCGATGCAGTGGGAATAGATTTAGTTGCCAAAGAATATTCATCATTAGCAATTACCGCTGCCGCCCAATATAAAACCACCAATTTACTTGCCCATAGCCTAGCTGACTCAAATGTTTACGTGAGCCAAGTGATTGTGAATGGTTTTGTTGATGGGACATCTGGAGCAGAAGATAAAACCTACACAGTACATCCCGAAACCATTGCAGAGCAGTTCTGGTACTTACATCAACGTAAACAAGAAACTGTTTCTCTTTGTGGAGAAGCAATTCAAGCTGCTTAAACAATTTCTTATGACTGAAGAAGCGTAATAAATTACGCTTCTCTGAACTTTTTTAATTTTAAGTTTGTATGGTGCTGAATTATTTGATTATTTCTCATATTCTGAAGGATCAATTTTGTATTTTTTAAATAAAATAGAGCGTACAGAATCATTTATGCTGTCATCATATTTAATAATTAAATAAATATCTTTCTTAGTTAAAGGAATAGTTTTTAAAATATCACTTAGCTCTGTACTTCTAATAGAACGTACTTCACTTGGTTGTTTAGATATTTCAGGATCTTGCTCTTCAAACTTAAAATCAACACCTTGCAAGTTGAAATAAACCATAACTCTTCTGTTTAAAGAGTCACTATCATCATATAGAACTGTTCCTGCTGGAAGGATTGTATATTCTGAATAATTATCACCATTTGAAGAAATTTTTAGAGGCTTCTCTAAAATATGTATCTTAGGCATTTCTCTAAAGCTCCACAGATAAAAATTTAAAACTAATTGAATTAAAAACAAAATTCCTAATATGATTATTACCAGATTTTTTTTCATATATCCCTACTTCTTCAGATGATATGTATTTTTAATATCTACTTTTACATCAGGAGACTTCATTAAATAATCATTTAAATTATCGGGTAAAAATAGGTATTTTGGCATTTCATATTTACTTGCTTTAAATGCTAATTTTGCTGTAGTTGGTAATACTTTATCAGCATTTACAAACATATGGCCTGATTTCGCCATACTTGGGATTGCTTTTTTCGTTGCTTCCAAGCTTTGAGTAGTACAATTAGGGGCCAAAGCAAAATAGTCTTGAGATAAAACATAGCTTTTATAGTATTTTTCAGTTCGCCTTAATGTAGCCGTTTTCAATAAATCATTATAATAATTTAATACAAGCATAGCCTGACTATCAAAAATTCTATAGCCATAAGCATGAGTTGTTCTAGTTCTTGAAGTTCCTGATCCTTGGCTATTTTCATCGGCAATATAAGCGTCAAAGCTACTCCAAATCCTTAATATCCCTTCTCCGCGGGGACTACTAGCCCCCTCTAAAGTAAAAATACCAAAGCTTTCAGGTTTCGTCTTTCCATATCTACCAAAATCATAAATATAATCCTTACCTTTCAACTTAATATAAACAGCCGTATGGCCATAAGGCGACTCTTTATCCCCTTCTCCATAAGCACTCCCTACTAATAGATGTAACTCAGCCTCTGGTTTCAAAGGAACTTTCTGGGTCGGTGGATTAGCTGTATTTGTTGTTGTACTTGTTGTTGAATTATTCCCCATTTACAAAATCTTCCTGTTCGAACCAATTAACAACTAATTCATCATTTTCAGCAGACTTTATGGTTTTTGTCATTCCTTTCTCATTAGTAAAACCATAAGACTTTATTCCTGTTCTTTTATTCAAAATTGAATAAGGAATTCCTTCTAATGGTTCATTCTTAGACGAATCTATAGCTTGGAAATTACGATGCTCGTTTTTAATACGCAAATCAGGCAATGCAGGAACATTCGCATTCGCACTCCCGCCTCCCATAAACAAATGCTGTCCAGCCTTCACTTCAAACTTACCGCCTGTGGTCATAAAAATGCCCGAACCAGTAATTTTGACTTGAGAGCCACCTGCGGTGAGCACAATTTCTTTGGCTGCTGTCGCTTCAATTTTGTCTTCTGCTGAAATAATCTGAACCGCTTTACGGGCAATTAAATCTGCTCCGTCACCTTGCGCTTGAATCTCAACTTTACCTTTGCCTGCATATAGTCTCGCCCCTTCTTGCGCTGCAAAAAGGCTGATTTTATTTTGGGCATGTGCAATCAGATTCTTTTGAGTAGACAGGTTAATGCTGTCTCCAGCAGTTTGGTTTAGCTGCCCATCTGCGCTTAAGTGAATATCTTCGTTACTGCTCAGCGCGATGCTATTTGGGCTCGCCAGCAGCATAATCGCCTCTTTAAACGTTTTGGCTTTTGCGTTGTCTTGCTGTTCAAGTTTTTCAATAAAAGATTTTAGGTTTTCTAAATTTTCTAAAGGGTCAGTTTGCTGATTTTTAGCAACTTCGCTGAGTGCCTTGGCATTGTTGAGGCCGCCTTCGATTTGTTGCTTAGCTTCATTTGCATCGAGGTGTACACCTTGGGCTTGGTCCTGTTTATGGGTACTAACGAGTAAGCCACTGCCCGCACGTACCGCGCCCCACTGGTCTGTTCTAAGTTCGAAACCTTCACCACGACCGTCACTTTCGGCTTTGTCTTTTGGATGGCTTAAGTTACCCAAGTTGAGTTGGCTTGCCGCATGACTGCTTTGTAGCTGGGCACTGATTTGACCTGTGGTGTCATCAAAACGTAGCTGGTTAAAGCCTTTACCATCAACTTCTTCGGAGCGGATACCACTGAGTTTTTTAGTGTCAGGTAACTGGCCTTTCTGATCGAATTGGGTTGGGTGACGTTCAGCTTCATGAATTCGACCCACCACAAATGGACGGTCAATGTTGCCGTCAAAGAAGTCGATCACCACAATCTCGCCGACACGAGGTAAGAAGCGCGCTCCATAACCCGCACCTGCCCATGGGGTCAGTACATCAACCCAAGCGGAGTCGGTGTCATTGTCGTTACTGCCCGCTCCACCGTCATGACTATGGTCATCAGCTCGGGTAAACAGGAAGCGGACTTTAATGCGTCCCCATTGGTCAACATGAATGCTTTCGCCCTCTAACCCAACTACTCTAGCACGCTGCGGGTGAGCGGCTGGTCGGTGTTCTAGCGGACTATATTCAGGCACAGCTTTAATGTTACGTCGAACGACGTTCAGTTCAGCAAAGTGGCGCTGCTCAGGATTTTGGCTGTCGAGTTGCGCAGCTTTGAGCTTGTCTTTTGGTAACAGGCGCTCGAGTTGCTGTTGTAATTCTTTCGGTAAATTATTCTGGTTGTAGTAATGCTTGCTTAAGATTAAAAATTCTTTATCAGCACTGTCGTGGCGCTCAAGCTCAGGATGATCATTCAGTTCAAACCAGTAACCCACCTGTGCATCACGGACGTTGCCTGAAACGGTAAACTGTTTAGAACTCAGGTGATGGTAAGCATTGATATGCTGGTTCAGTTGTTCAATCTGGTTATTGCCTGAAGCAGTGGCTTGATCTTCACCGTTTAAGTCCTGTATCCAAGCAGGGCTAACGTGCCACGCATCTTCAAGGTTTAGGCTAGCGTTGTCATAGTGTTCACTGTGCTTTTGTGTGCCTTGTACGCTACCGCTGCCTTCTTCTTGTTGCAGCGCATCGGCTTGCCAGCGTTGCACATGAACAGAGGTTGGTTGTAAGCGACGCTCAGCTTTGACTTGGGTAATGGTATCGAACTGCTCTGTGGCACTACTGCGTTGGTAGCGTAGGCTACGGCGTTCAAGCGCCTGATAATTTTGGTTATCGTCAATTAAACGTAACACTTGTGGCTGAATCGACGCATTAGGATCGGCGACTAAAAGCTGCGACTCATCAACCAGCCAGTTAATGCCTTCGCTGCGCCACAAACGGGTTAAAAAGTCATAATCGCTTTCGTTTGACTGCATCACAAATGGACGCACATCGTAGTCTTTAGTTAAGCCTGCCGTGTCGAGCGTTAAGCTTGAGGCAAATAACGGACTTTTACCTTGCCATTCTTTAAACAGAATTTCGCTAATATCCCGCACGCTTTTATTCATAAACACGCGGCTATTACGGCGTTTATACCAGAGTGCAGTTGGGTCTGTTAAGGTGAGGTTATAAATAGTGAGTGAGCCGTCGCTTTGCCCTTGGCTCGCTTCGGTAATAATGCCTGTCGTTCTAAAAAACTGGCCCATGTCAGTGACCTGATCGACGGCAACCTGACAGCCAATAAATTGTTTTAATGCAATATGTGCGTTCGTCGACAGACATAGTAGCTCAGCAACGCTGCCTTGATTGAGCGTATGTTCGCCTTCAATGCGTTGCAAGAAGACTTGCTGATTTAAAGACTGATTTGAGAATTGGATATGAACAGCGCGATTTTGTGAAACAAGGCCTAAACGCTCCAATATACTCGACACACTCATCTGCATTTTTATTATCAATCAAACTTATATTTAGCCCGCATTTTAATTAAAAAAAGACGAACCTGTCTATCTATACTCATTTTCAAAATGTAACTGGTCTAAATATGCTGTTTTAGGTTAACTTCTTATTAAATAGATATTTAAAAAGTAAAATCAGATCATTTTAAAGTGATATAAAGCACCTAGATATATTTAATATTTTTCTTTTATATTCAAATAGATATTAAAGAAAAATAAATTTTCAAATTAATAAAATTCAGGATGAGATATGAAAATAAAAAAGTCTGCTTTTTATATATTTATCGTGATTTTCTCACTTCATTCTTCAGCATTTGCTGAGCCGAGTGTGGCCGATATTCAATATCGTGCGCAACAAGGGCAACCCGTGGCTCAATATCATTTAGGCATGATGCTTTTAAGCGGCGAACAAGGCGTTGTTAAAAACTATGAACAAGCTTTTAAATGGCTAACTGCGGCTGACCAAAATGGAAGTGTGGGCGCAAAATATAGTTTAGGCATGATGTATTACACAGGCACGGGCGTAGAAAAAGATGCCAAGCGCGCTTTTGATTATTTTACTAAGGCTGCGGCTAAGGGTCATGCTAAAGCGCAATATAACTTAGGGGTGTTATACGACAAAGGTGAAGGAACTGCGCAAAATTATGTGCAGGCGTTTGAGTGGTTTAGTCGTGCTGCCGAGCAAGGCTATCCACCCGCAGAATATAATTTAGCTCAGCTATATAATAAAGGTCACGGCGTCACCCAAAGTGATGAGCAGACACTGAAGTGGTACACCAAAACGGCTGAGCATGGCGAAAGTGATGCCCAATACAACTTGGCCCAGATGTATTTAAATGGTGAAGGCACGCCGAAAAACCTACAACTGGCAAAGAAATGGTTTCAGCAAGCTGCCGATGCAGGCGATTCGGATGCGAAAGAAATGCTTAAAAGTTTAGAATAAGGCAGCCATCTCTATAATATTTTATTTATAAGATGATAAATCTCTACTATTAACAACATTACACTTACAACTTATTTTATTATTTATTTTTTCTAATTAAATATAAATATTAATTCTATTATTTTAATAAATATATTTAGATTTATTATTGAATCAAAAATATTTTAAATATTAAATTGACGTAATTAAAATCACCGATTATTATCTCGTTGCTGGCCTACATTGCCAGACGGTTTTGACAGACCGTAACTCGTAGCGGATTATAGTTCTACTATAATTCGTTAGACCCTTGCGTCCCCTTTTCTTTGCGGTAGGACGGGAGGGGGACGCCCTGTGCGTGCTGGTTCTACGAGTCCAGTCTGTCAACCCCCTTTCGTTCTACCACCATAAATTAATTCGCGGTAATCTGGTGGTAGAGCTCCATAATTTTAAGGAGTTGACCATGATACTTTTCAAACTTATTCCCTCTCCAATTTAATCATTTTATTTATTTAAAATTTGGGTTTTCTATTGCCTAATTTTTTAAATTTATAAAGTATTTTTATTTTAAAACTTAAATTATTTTATTTTCCTGTGTTTATGTGAGGATTAACTACCATCTAAAAATTATTTTAAAATTTAAACCAATTATATTTTTATTCTACTCATAGATATAAATCTTTATGAGAATAATATGACAATTTATAAACCTATTTTGGCTTTAAGTTTCATTCTAGGTAGTTTGGGGATTTCGGGTTGTAACCTACACACTCAGCAGGATTTTGAAAAAATTTGCCTGTCGGGTGGGCACACCCAAGCCAGTTGCGACTGTATTTACCAGCGACTTGAACAAGCTTACTCACCTAAGCTGATGCAGCGCCTAGAACATGTCAGTTTGCAAAGTCCTGTTCTCCCACAGGACTTTGCCCCTACTTTTTTCAGCGTCATGCAGCGGTGTGACAAAAGTAGTATGGGCTAAGCGTTTGGCTTAGCTCCTTTATCTCTGTGTTGCAATGGTTTCTTACTTTAAATCAGCGCAAAAGATTAAAGTCTGTTGTGGCACGGGGGCCTAAAGAAGAATATTTTTAAGAAATTTGAACTCTTATAGTTTAGATATTTCTATACTCAGCTCGTTTTTAACGATAAAGTCATGTTTAATAAGTAGTATTTTTTATCATTAATATCATAGAGCTAATAAAAATGAGTTTTTATACAGAACTACAAGTTCGTTATACAGATTTTGACACGATTGATTTATCTACTGAAAAGCAAAAGATCCTAGAAATATTAACTATGCTAGCTGAAGGTGCAACTCATGAAGATCTTTATAATGACTTAGTAAGTGCCTTTACTAATGGTCATGCAGATCTTCATATTGACCCTATTTATTGCGAAATAATAATAGAAAAAATTACCGCTCTATTTCCAAATGCAAATTTTGAATGTCGAGGGTTAGGAGAAGAGTACTTCTATACGTGGATCCTCTGTGTTGAAAATGGCCAGATTATTTTTAGCAGCAAGCCTTGGGAAACCGAAAATCCTTTTATATAAGGATAACCCTACCCATTTTTGTACGTTTTAACCTACAAACTTTTAGGGATTTTGCGGATTGGCGACACCCTGCTTTTTTCCTATGATGAGTTCATACAGGAACAGGATGTTCCAGAACATAAAACAACAATAATAGGTTCATGCACTAGGAGCGTGAGATACGACAGGAGTCATATCTAGCAACCAAATACGAAAAAGCTCGACAGGATGTCGGGCTTTTTTTATATCTGAATATTAAGAAAATTTTAGAGTTTAAAAATCTCAGGCAAGCTATCTACAAGAATATTAGGAATGTTATTTGGATAAACAATCTCATTTGTTTGGCTCAGTTCATCAAACGTCCACCAACGACTTTTGCTAATCACAAGCTTTTCGTGTTCAGACCAATTTGCTGTATTCACTTCTTCATTTTTAAGAAAAACAATAAAGAGTCTTTCATTAGAAATCACAACTTCTGCACTCGGTAGCATCATTTCAAAATTGCGAGTTGCGACATGAGTGCCCACTTCGCTTCTTACTACACCTAACTCTTCATAAAGCTCTCGGCAAGCTGCTTGCTCGAAGGTTTCCCCTTCTTCAAGCCCTCCACCGACAGTTGCCCAATATGATTGACCAGCCAAAGCATCATTTGTATGAGTAAATTGAAATAATAAAATTTGATGATTTTCATTAATCACTAATAGTCGTGAAGATTTTCTAATACGCATTTGATTTTTTTCTTGAAGTAACAAGGTGGCTATTATTCATATTCGCTTTGAAAAGTTAAATTATTTCTCAATGTACGTTTTAACCTACAAGCTTTTAGGGATTTTGCGGATTGGCGACTTCCCGCTTTTTTCCTATGATGAGTTCATACAGGAACAGGATGTTCCGGAACACAAAACTACAATAATAGGTTCATGCACTAGGAGCGTGAGATACGACAGGAGTCATATCTAGCAACCAAATACGAAAAAGCCCAACAGGATGTTGGGCTTTTTTTATGGTCATTTAAAAATGATATTAAAGTTAACCTATAACGGACTATGTACCTGTTCTTGCTTTTTATGACGTATCCAACGTATTGCCAAAATAACAGCAATAACCACCACAACTGCAACAAGGGCGGGAACTAGAAAAGCTGAAACCGAAAGTAAGATTGCCCCAATCCACTCCCCTGTAGCGACTACAAAGTTTCCTAAGCCGCCTGTGGTTGCAGTTGAAACACCGCGTGCAGCAACTGTACTCATTTGCACCACACCTGCCGTACCACCGCCCACAATAATGGCTGCCGCCCAACCTGCGAATTGTGACATTTCACCACTACTCACAGCCATCGTCGCTAACGTACCGGCAATCATAGCCGCAGGGGTCGCGACCGTGTCTAAGGCGTTATCGACCCATGGAATATAGTAGGCCGCAACTTCGCACATCGTTGCCACACCTAAAGCCAAGCAAACCGATGGCATGGCTAACCACTCAAAACCTTTTGATGGCTCAAACCATCCCATCATGGTTGCAATGCTCATGACCAATAGCGGCACAAACACGCGAAAACCGCACGCAGCGCTCAGGCCCACACCAATACATAAACCCAATATTGTTTCCATAAAGGTTTCCTTTTCATGCCCATCGCGGGTCTTGTTATGTAAGTCTTATTTTAAACTAACAAAAAGCCCCATCGGGTGACAGGGCTTTTTGTTAAATGCGAACGTAAATATTATTTTATTCTTAACGTTTAAACTCAGTGCAATAGCATTTAGTGCACGGCGGTAAACGATCTGTATTAATTTCTAAAAACACTCTCTGGCCACATTGAGCGCAGAAATAGAAGCCTGTTCCGGTTTTTTCGCCAGCTGTTACCATGATTGCGTTCCTATAATCGTATAGATATTAAACAGGAATATAACCCAGTTAGAGTGATTGTCAATTGTCCATTTCGCCCGATGATGATGGCATAAATGCAAAAAATGTTATTTGTACGATTTATCTTACAAACTTTTAGGGATTTTGCGGATTGGCGATACTCTACTTTTTTCCTATGATGAGTTCATACAGGAACAGGATGTTCCGGAACACAAAACAACAATAATAGGTTCATGCATCAGGACGTGAGATACGACAGGAGTCATATCTAGCAACCAAATACGAAAAAGCCCGACAGGATGTCGGGCTTTTTTTATTGGAATGATCTTTTAATAAGTCATATTGTTATCATTTTTTTATAATGATTCTCGTACCCAGCCACTTTAAAAAGTTCTGCAAAAGCATCTCGAAAATCTTGATAGTTAAACTCTTTAAAGTCAAAAATATTTTGTCCTAAAGAGTGTGATTCTCGATTTATATATCTATAAAATGCTTGGAACCTATTAGCTTTTAAAGACTCTTGTAAGAAAAAATTATTCAAATCTCTTTTTTCAACAAAATTAAAAAAATATTCAATTATATTTCTCATGCAATTCGCAATCAGGGCTGCTGGTTGCTGGCTATCCTTTATAATAAACCAATAAGCTTGATAATCATTTTGAATTTCTTCATATCTCATAGGAATAAAATTACTTCCTGTTTCATTCTTTACTAATCTGAACAAACTTTGATTTTCCCTCCTAACCTCATGATTAGTCTCAGTAACTTCATAGAAAAAATATAAACTATGGGTTAAAATAAAAACTTGTTCATATTTATAGTTCCATGTAGTTTCGTTACAGTCAGTTTCTGGATTTACTTTAGTAACTTTCCTTCCAAAAAATTCATTTTTTATCAATCTTCCAACATTAAAAACATATATATGAGACAAACTAGAAATTGGATCATCAATAACAATGATTTTCTTTGTACTTGTTTCTGTTACTTCCTTCTTTCCTCTACATAATTCAAGAAAATAAAGAAAACTAATAATCATTTTTTCGCCTTCACTCAAAGAGTGAAAAATTTTATCTTCCTTTTCTCCCCTTACTATTTTATAGAAATTATCAGAATGTTTTTTAATCTCAAAATCATTAATCCCCAACTCAATTAAACCATTTTTTATATTTTCAATTGCATCCTCAATATTTACTGTATTTTTTTGTTGCTCAGAAATAATTGTTTTTTGTATATCAATTTTTATTGAATTTTGTCTTATATTCTCTTCTATTTTTTCCATTTTTGATTGCGATATTAATTTTTTAGCCTTAAATGAACTAATAGTTAGATCATACTCCCAACACATTATTTCCCAAAAAGATTTTCTTATACTTGCTCTTACTACTTCTTTCTGGTCAATATTTTTATTATGTTCATTAACAAGTAGATTAATTCCTAGAATAATTTTATTTAATTCTTCAAGAGCCTCCACAGAACTTTTCAGAGAAACTGAAACACTTGGATTCTTGATTTTATCCTCAATATTTTTTTGATTATTTTCAATAATTTTTATAAATTCATAATATTTAATCTCAAAGTCTTTGCTATATACTTCAAATTTTGGATTTGATTCAAAAGTAGATTTATTAGGGATAGATTGAATTTCTTGTGAATAATTTTTAAATAAAGAGTTCAAAGTAACCATATCCGCTTCATATGAAGCATCAAAATAACTTTTTATATTTTCTATTAATATATTTGAGATTGTTTTTTCTTGACAAAATGGACAATTCAAATTCCCATTTAAGTCATTTTGAGGTATATATTTTAATCCTGCCTTCACCCAGTCAGAGTTACCAAGCATCTTGATGAGTTGTGAAACGGTACTATTCTCATTACCTACGATCTGTTTACTAAATAAGGATTCAATTTCTATATTTTGAGATGAAAAATTAATTTTAGGTAAAATTAGATACTTTTGAGGGTTATCACCTGAAATAGATTGAAAATCATTTTTTAACTCATCAATACTTTTTTGAGGTTTTATAGTCGGTTTACTTAAACCCGAAAGGTAATTAAATAAATTATCTTTAGAACTTTTGTAGCCATCTAAACAGAATTCAAGAACCCTGTCACCACCACTATAATCATTTTTTATTTTCCAAACTGTTTCTTTTGCAGCATTCTGCTCCTGAACTATTGTTCTTCTCTCATCTTCAAGTTCACTTTTTTGTTTTACTATTTCATCTTCAAGTTTTTTAATTTCTTTCGAAGCATTAGAAATCTTAGTTTCAGCCTCTTTATTCTCTTTTGAAAGAGTAAAAATCCCTTTTAAATTTTCAACTTCAAAAAAGTTTTCTTGAATAAAAGTTTGATTATATACAAGAACTTTATGATCATCTTCCAAACCATCTATTGAACAATCTTTATATTTCAGATCTCCCCTTTGATGCAAAAAATTTGAAAATGTACTTTTACCTGCACCATTTAAACCATAAATAAGATTTATCTTTTTATCAGTTCCTAAAGTAGCATTACTTTTATAGCTTGCAACATTTTTAAGATTTATTAATCTAATCATTGTTTATCCATTTACAATAAAAAAACCCCATCATCAAGATAGGGCTGTTTTGAATAATTTTCAATCAGTTGTAGACTAAATATTAAACTACTTAGTCTTCTAAAAAGTCTTACGCAATTTCATTTTGTACGCTTTAACCTACAAACTTTTAGGGATTTTGCGGATTGGCGAATTACCACTTTTTTCCTATGATGAGTTCATACAGGAACAGGATGTTCCGGAACACAAAACTACAATAATAGGTTCATGCACTAGGAGCGTGAGATACGACAGGAGTCATATCTAGCAACCAAATACGAAAAAGCCCGACAGGATGTCGGGCTTTTTTTATGTTTTTAGTTTTCTATTACAGATGACCTTACACTTACCTCATTTAATCAGTCAAAATTTATAAATAACTTCTGACTCTTTTAAACCTAATTATTCTGTTTTACAGGAACTTATGTGTCTTCAGTTCAAGTATCTTTTCTTGTTAATAATCTTATTAATTCATTTAATGAACATACTTTAATGTCAAATCTCTCTATAACTTTATTTATATTAGTAGAAAACATAATAGAATTTTTTCCAGCATTTTTCCCTCTGTCCTCTGTACAAAAAAAGTCATTTCCAATTGCATAATGTGCAGACAACATATCTCCATCTACCCACTCAGCAATTGCTTCTGAAAATTCTTTTTCGCTAAATTGCCTTTTACTATTCATATATAAAGCTTTTTTCAATAAAAAATAAGTAAAACTTCCACATCCCATCTCAGCAATAAAGTTACTACATACATATAGTTTTTCCGCAAAACTCCAAAAATCCTCAATTTCTACTTTCATTTTATTAGGAATTTCAGGGCTACGTACGGTTCCCAAATTAGTCATAGGAATAACTTTAAAACCTAATTGTTCCGCTAACTCTAATGATTCTTTAAGCCTAGGATGCAAACCTAGATGTGAGTCTAGGTTTGGACTAATACTCATTCTTCCATGAATTTTGCTGTCTAAGGCTTTATCCAACTGTTCAAATTCAAATTTTGGGCTATACCCCTTCATAAACTCTAAACGTTTCTTTTTTTGTAACGACTCTAATGAAATAGCAATCTCAGAAATATAAGGCTGTATATTACCCAGTAATATTTGATTATTAATATATTCATGCTCAGGTGTTTCCTTTCGAACTACCTTTTCCCAAACATTTGAATCGAAAGTTACCTTCAACATTTTCTCAACGTACTTTAAATTTACTATAGCTATCAGTAATTGCTACACCTAGAAAGGTTATAAACAATTACCACTGAGTTACTGTCTAAAAGCAAAAACCCCATCATTAAGATAGGGCGTTTTTTGAACAACACCAATAAAGTTTAACTAAAGTATCAAGCCACTTGGCCTTCTAAAAAGTCTTGCGCAAAACGCTGTAATACACCGCCCGCTTCATATACAGAAACCTCTTCTTCTGTATCTAAACGGCAAGTCACAGGCACTTCAAGAATCTCTTCTTTACCATCCGCTGTGGCACGTTCAATCACTAAAGTTAAAGTCGAACGCGGCGCGATATTACCAATCACGCTATAAAGCTCTGTACCATCTAGTTTTAAAGTCTTGCGGTTTACACCCGGTTTAAACTCAAGTGGTAACACGCCCATACCCACCAAATTCGTACGGTGAATACGCTCAAAACCTTCTGCCACAATCGCTTCAACACCCGCAAGGCGTACACCTTTCGCAGCCCAGTCACGGCTTGAACCCTGACCGTAGTCAGCACCCGCAACAATAATTAATGGCTGCTTACGGTTCATGTAGGTTTCAATCGCTTCCCACATACGCATCACTTCGCCTTCAGGCTCTACACGCGCTTTTGAACCTTGCTTAATGGTACCGTCTGAGCGAACTACCATTTCGTTATACAGTTTCGGGTTAGCAAATGTTGCACGTTGTGCAGTCAAATGGTCACCACGGTGCGTTGCATATGAGTTGAAATCTTCTTCTGGTAGGCCCATTTTATGAAGATATTCACCCGCAGCCGAGTCCATTAAAATCGCGTTTGAAGGCGACAAATGGTCAGTCGTAATGTTGTCACCCAAAATCGCAAGCGGACGCATGTTCGCTAAAGTACGTGGTGCAGCCAACGCTCCTTCCCAATATGGCGGACGGCGGATGTAAGTACTTTGTGGACGCCAGTCATAAAGCGGACTTTCGGCCTCTACGGTTACGCCCAAGTCAAACATTGGAATGTAGACTTTACGGAACTGTTCAGGCTTCACAGCTTCTTTAACTAACGCATCAATTTCAGCGTCAGATGGCCAAATGTCTTTCAGGTAAATCGAGTTACCGTCTTTATCGTGACCCAAAGCATCTTTTTCGATGTCAAAACGAATCGTACCCGCAATTGCATATGCCACAACAAGTGGTGGAGATGCCAAGAACGCTTGTTTTGCGTATGGATGGATACGGCCATCGAAGTTACGGTTACCAGACAGTACTGCTGTTGCGTACAAGTCACGGTCAATAATTTCTTGTTGGATGACTGGATCTAATGCACCCGACATACCATTACAAGTCGTACAAGCATAAGCTACAATACCAAAACCAAGTTGCTCTAAGTCTTTTAGAACACCCGCTTCTTCAAGGTAAAGTGCAGCCGCTTTTGAACCCGGTGCAAATGATGATTTCACCCAAGGTTTACGAACTAAACCTAGTTCATTTGCTTTACGTGCCAACAAACCTGCCGCCACGGTGTTACGCGGGTTAGAAGTGTTAGTACATGAAGTAATTGCGGCAATAATGATTGCGCCATCAGGCATTAAGCCGTCAGAACGGTTTTCAACAATACCCGCAATACCTTTTTCTTTTAGGTCCGCAGTTGAAACACGTGCGTGTGGATTTGATGGCCCAGCAATGTTACGTGTTACTTTTGATAGATCAAAACGTAGTACACGTGGGTATTCTGCTTTGGTCATATCAGTTGCCCAAAGGCCAATTTCTTTTGCGTACTGTTCAACCAATGCCACTTGTGCATCTTCACGGCCTGTTAAACGTAAGTAGTCAATCGTGTTTTGGTCGATGTAGAACATCGCAGCCGTAGCGCCATATTCTGGTGTCATGTTCGAAATGGTTGCACGGTCGCCCACAGACATGCTGTCAGCGCCTTCACCAAAGAACTCAAGGTATGCACCAACCACACGTTCTTTACGCAAGAATTCAGTTAAAGCAAGTACGATATCTGTTGCAGTAATACCTGCCTGACGCTGACCTACAAACTCAACACCAATAATGTCTGGTAGACGCATCCAAGATGCACGGCCCAACATCACATTTTCAGCTTCCAAACCACCAACGCCCACAGAAATTACGCCCAAAGCATCTGTATGTGGTGTATGAGAGTCTGTACCTACGCATGTGTCTGGATATGCCACACCATCACGCGCCTGAATCACCGGAGACATTTTCTCTAGGTTAATCTGGTGCATGATGCCGTTCCCCGCAGGGATCACATCGACATTTTTAAATGCAGTTTTAGTCCACTCAATAAAGTGGAAACGGTCTTCGTTACGACGGTCTTCAACAGCACGGTTTTTTTCAAAAGCGTCTGGGTCAGCACCACCGAATTCCACTGCTAAAGAGTGGTCAACAATGAGCTGTGTTGGTACAACTGGGTTGACTTTAGATGGGTCGCCGCCTTTGTCAGCAATCGCATCACGTAAGCCTGCAAGGTCAACTAACGCAGTTTGACCCAAGATGTCATGACACACCACGCGCGCAGGATACCAAGGAAAGTCCAAGTCCTGACGGCGCTCAATCAACTGCGTTAAATAGGCAGTTAAGTTCTCGGCATCGGCACGGCGTACCAATTGCTCTGCGAGTACTTTAGAGGTGTAAGGCAGTTTTTCGTATGCGCCTGGCTGAATATCTTCAACGGCTTGACGCACGTCAAAATATTCAAGCTGGGTACCTGCCAGCGGTTTACGGTATTTTGTGTTCATTAACCACGCTCCGCCAATGGTTTGAATTTGAGGTTTTCAGGGCCTGTATAGTTCGCGCTTGGACGAATGATTTTGCCGTCTTGGCGTTGTTCAATCACGTGCGCTGACCAACCTGCTGTACGTGCAATCACGAATAATGGTGTGAACATTGCTGTTGGAACACCCATTAAGTGATAACTCACAGCACTGAACCAGTCGAGGTTCGGGAACATGTTTTTCGCATCTTTCATCACTGCTTCTAAGCGTTCAGCGATTAAGTACATTTTTGTGTTCTCTTGTGCTTGTGCCAAGTCATGTGCCACTTTTTTGATGACTTCGTTACGTGGGTCAGAGATTGTATAGACAGGGTGACCAAAACCGATCACAACTTCTTTCTTCTCAACACGGCTACGGATGTCTGCTTCTGCTTCGTCTGCGTTGTCGTAACGTTGTTGAATGACAAATGCAACTTCGTTCGCACCACCATGTTTAGGTCCGCGAAGCGCACCAATACCACCTGTAATTGCCGAGTACATGTCAGAACCTGTACCTGCAACCACACGTGACGTAAATGTTGATGCATTGAATTCGTGCTCAGCATACAAAATGAGTGATGTATGCATTGCTTCAATCCATTCTTCAGATGGTTTTTCACCATGAAGTAAATGCAAGAAATGCGCTGCAATTGAGTCGTCATCAGTTTCAACTTCAATGCGACGACCGTTGTTGCTGAAGTGATACCAATACAACAACATTGAACCTAGGCTTGCCATTAATTTGTCGGCAATATCTTTTGCGCCAGCTTCGTTGTGGTCTTCATGCTCTGGAGTTAAACAACCAAGAACTGAAACACCAGTACGCATTACATCCATTGGGTGTGCAGACGGTGGAAGTTGTTCAAGTGCAGTTTTCAGTGCTGCTGGTAAGCCGCGAAGTGCTTTTAGTTTTGCTTTATATGCTTTGAGTTCAGCTTTGTTTGGTAATTTGCCATGTACGAGCAAGTGAGCAACTTCTTCAAACTGGCTACCCACTGCAAGGTCAAGAATGTCATAGCCACGATAGTGCAAGTCGTTACCACTACGTCCTACAGTACAAAGTGCTGTGTTGCCTGCAACTTGTCCGCTAAGTGCAACTGATTTTTTTGGTTTGAAGCCTGTTGTTGTTTCATTTGAGCTCATAAGATTGTCCTTTTCTATCTATCTGAATTTATTTATTAAACACGACGGATTCGTACCGTTTTCACTTCTTATTTCTTTTTAGCAAATGCGTTGTCTAAGTAGTCTTCAAACGCATAGTAATTAATGCGTTCATATAACTCTTTACGCGTTTGCATAATATCAACCACGTTCTTTTGCGTGCCTTCTTTACGTAAGGTTTCATACACAGTTTCGGCAGCTTTGTTCATCGCACGGAAAGCAGAAAGCGGATAAAGCGCAAGGCTTACATCGGCAGATGCTAACTCTTCAGTAGTAAACAGTGGTGTAGAACCAAACTCGGTAATGTTTGCCAAAATTGGTGCGCCAGTTGTTTGAGCAAATTGCTTGTACATATCAAGCTCGGTAATTGCTTCAGGGAACAACATGTCTGCACCCGCTTCAATGTAGGCACCTGCACGGTCAATTGCAGCTTGCAAACCGTCTACAGCCAAGGCATCAGTACGCGCCATAATCACGAAGCTGTCATCACCACGCGCATCAACCGCAGCTTTAATACGGTCAACCATTTCTTCTTGAGTCACAATGGCTTTGTTCGGACGGTGACCACAACGTTTTGCGCCCACTTGGTCTTCAATGTGCATTGCCGCAGCACCAAACTTGATGAGTGCTTTTGTTGTACGCGCAATATTAAATGCAGAAGCACCAAAACCTGTGTCAGCATCGACCAATAATGGAAGATCACATACATCGGTAATACGGCGTACATCTGTCAACACATCATCAAGGTTACTGATTCCCAAATCAGGTAAGCCTAAAGAACCAGCGGCTACACCACCACCTGATAAGTAAATCGCTTTATAACCTGCACGTTTTGCCAAAAGTGCATGATTGGCGTTAATGGTTCCAACCACTTGTAATGGCTTTTCTTGGGCTACGGCATCGCGAAATAGCTGACCTGCGGATTGTTTAGCCATTGTTATATTCTCCTTGTGCTTGTAGCAGTGTTTGCTCAATAATTTTGTAAGAAGCATTGATATGTCGATGCATGAGCAGCTCGGCAAGTTCACCATCGCCTTCTGCAATTGCATCTAAAATACGGATATGTTCGTCCCAAGCTTTGCTCGGTCGATCAGGTGTGTTTGAAAACTGAATTCGGTACATACGGATGAGGTGATAAAGCTCATCACACAGCATTTTTTCTAGGGTTTTATTGCCACTACTTTTAATGATGCAGTAGTGAAAATCGTCCTGCCCTTCTTGCAAGTAATATCCTTTACCTGCTTTAAAATTTTCATCTTCAGCATGCATACGCAATACATCGCGTAGCGCCAAGATTTGTTTTTTATCAATATGCTGAGCAGCAAGTTTGCAAGCCAAACCCTCTAAAGAAGCACGAATCTGGTAAAGCTCTTTAAACTGTTGTAGTGAAAGAGAAACCACACGCGCCCCCACATGTGCAGTGCGCTCAACTAATTTTTGACCTTCAAGACGATGAATCGCTTCACGCAAAGGTCCACGGCTAATGCCATAAGTCCGTGCCAGTTCAGGTTCAGATATTTTGCTACCTGCCGGAATTTGACCCAAAACAATAGCCGTCTGTATTTGTTTAAATACATTCTCGGTCAGTGTTCTACCCTGACTTTGTAGAGGCTCTGGTGCGAAGGTCAAATCTTGCATATTGTCGACAATTTTTAATCAATTATGGCTTTTATAGCGGTATGAATGAAAAAAATCAAGGTGATTGTTGACACTTCAGAGAACGCATCAGGTCAATTTTTATAGATTGACCTCTTATTTCACCTTATATTTAGACTATTACGTCGCCTATCTATTAGTATTTATAAAACAAAGATTTAATATAAATTTATCTATAGTTTTATGGTTCTTTCCCAAGTGTTTTTTGGGCGATAAACTTTTGTTTCAAACTTTAGTCTACAACCTATGTATGACACTAAGATTGTAGACAATCTGTTGGAATGAAATCATGAGTTATAAATTAGTATCTATTTACCGTAATTTCTTTTAAATCTTTTTTATGGTTTCTTCTGGAAAATATCGATATTAGTGAAATTATCTGGTGCTTCACAGTAGCTTTATTGGTACATTATTGAGCATCGACATAGATGTAATGTATTTTTCGAAACAGAAAAAACTTAACTCTATGCATATTGTTGAATGAAAGGACTTTTTTGATGTTTCAACATATCCCCCCATACGCAGGCGACCCAATTCTCTCTTTAATGGAACAGTTCAATGCTGATACTCGTTCTGAAAAAGTAAACTTGAGTATTGGTCTTTACTATAACGAAGACAGTATTGTTCCTCAGTTAGAGACCATTATTGAGGCGCAAAAGCGTATTGAGCCTAAGAACGGTAAAACCAAACTTTATTTGCCAATGGAAGGCTTCAAACCTTACCGTGAAGCAATTCAAGCACTTTTATTTGGTGCAAACAGCCCAGCAGTTAAAGCTGGTCGTGCTGTAACCATCCAAACTCTTGGTGGTTCAGGTGCATTGAAAGTTGGTGCTGACTTCTTAAAAACCTATTTCCCAAATTCAGATGTTTGGGTAAGCCAACCAACTTGGGATAACCACGTTGCGATTTTCAATGGCGCTGGCATCAAGACGCATTTCTACCCATATTTCGATAACGAAACTCGTGGTGTAGATTTTGACGGTATGCTGTCTACACTTAAAACTTTGCCTGAGCAAAGCATTGTGTTATTGCACCCATGCTGCCATAACCCAACTGGTGCTGACTTAAACCCAGCGCAATGGGATCAAGTGATTGCGGTATTAAAAGATCGTAACCTTATTCCTTTCCTAGACATCGCTTACCAAGGTTTTGGCGATGGTATGGAAGAAGATGCGTATGCAATCCGCGCTTTAGACCAAGCGGGTCTCAACTTTATTGTGAGCAACTCGTTCTCTAAAATCTTCTCTTTATATGGCGAGCGTGTTGGCGGCTTAACTTTCGTATGTGACGATGCAGAAGCTGCTCAGTGCACATTCGGTCAGTTAAAAGCGACTGTACGCCGTATTTACTCTAGCCCACCGACAACAGGTGCTTGGTTAGTTGATGAAGTGTTAAATGACGCTGAACTTAACCAACAATGGCAAGGTGAAGTGAAAGAGATGCGTGAGCGTATTATTAAAATGCGTAGCATCTTAAAAGATGAACTCACTAAAGCATTACCAGACCGTGACTTTAGCTACCTTGTAAACCAAAAAGGTATGTTCAGCTACACAGGTCTAACTGCTGAGCAAGTTGATATCTTGCGTGAAGAATATGCAATCTACTTAGTACGTAGCGGTCGTATTTGTGTAGCAGGTTTGAACATGAACAATGTTTACACTGTTGCTAAAGCAGTTGCTGAAGTGCTTGCTAAATCAACAGAAGCAGCATAAAACAGCTTTAAAAGAAAAGGCGCTTCGGCGCCTTTTTTTATATCTCTAACTTAAGATTTAGCTTTGCCCCAATACTTCAGTTTTGAGGTATGCCCAATCCCCACATTAAAACTGTTTGTTGGGTCGAGTTTTTGGTAAAAGTTCGCTAATGCAGGCTTGGCAATATAAAGATGCCCGACATTATGCTCCGCTGGATACTCAGCACGGCGCGCATCCAGTAATTTCCACATTTGATGTTCCATTTCTAACGGGTCATTGCCCTTTTTAAGAATATAATCCTGATGGAACACATGGCAAAAGAAATGCCCATAATAGAGTTTATGGATGATGTTCTTTTCCATCTCGGCAGGTAATTGTTCCACCCACTCACGATCATTACGACGCAAAGCAATATCAAGCGCCACAATATCTTCAACTTCACTACGGTGCGTATCACGATAACGAATTGCAGCTCCTGCAATCGCAAAACGGTGTAAGAAAGCCTTTCGCCCTTCCTCTTCACTACAGACGAAATAGCTACCTGACTGATGCACTGCAAAATATTCTTTTAAAAACTGCTCGGTCTGAGCTTTTGAATTATTTTCAACACGCAGCACTAAATGGTGCTCAAAACGGTCTCGATACTCAGTCATACGCTTTGGCAAATGGCTTGGTAAAAAGAACGTAATAGCCTGTAAAATATGATCAGTTAAGCCTTTTATTTTAAATCTTTCTAAAAAGCCATCGACTTTATCTTTCATCGCAAAAGCTTTGGGAACATTGGCCGTCCCAAACTTTTCAATAAATAAGAATGTGTCTTTTCCATACTTTTCACCAATCAGATAAGCATCTCGGTGAATATACTCACCCGCAATCGGTAGGCTTGGCAAAGAGGTGAGTAAATAACGACGAATGGCTGTTAAATCATCGGCATCATTAGTCCCAATATAAAAGACATTGCTCTCTACTTTTTCATACGTATCAAGGCGTACAGCAAAAACACAGACTTTACCCGCCGAACCAGATGCTTCAAACAAACGTGACGGATCAGCATTAAAACGTGCTGGTGAATCTTCATCGACTTGCGTCACATCGTGGGCATAGCGATGGTCCGAGGCCTGCTTTTCACCATCATCTAAAATATCTACGGCTTGGTATTGCTGCGTCTCTAAACGAGTCAAAATTTCTTCGGGTGTCGAGCCTAAATTCACCCCTAAATGATTCACTAGTTCTAATTGACCAGCAGCATTCACCTGAGCATATAACGCCAGTTCAGTATACGCAGGACCACGGCGTACCAAGGCACCGCCCGAGTTATTACACACACCGCCAAGTACCGAAGCCCCAATACAAGATGAACCAATCACGGAATGTGGTTCACGATCATAACCTTTTAAAATTTGCTCTAAATTATCTAAGGTCGCACCCGGTAAACAAATCACTTGCTTACCCTCGTGAATGACCTGAATCCCCTTTAATCGGCGGGTACTCATGACCAACACAGGACGGTCATAATCATCACCATATGGGGTTGAACCACCGGTAAGCCCTGTATTGGCCGCCTGCATAATCACAATACAGTCTGCCTCAATTGCAGCTTGGAGCACCTGCCATTGCTCTAGCAATGTGCCCGGTACCACCACAGCAAGCACTTTCCCCTCACCAAAACGACGACCTTGGCGATACTGGCGTGTACTTTGGTCATCGGTCAAAACATGTGAACGCCCTACAATATTCTGTAAACGTTCAATCACTACTTGAGGAGAAAATGTTTGCATGATGGTTTCCTTTTGGTCATCCATATAAGATCTAGCTGTACCTTATCCATGCTAAAACTAGATCAGCACGACGGAATTTTATTATTTAGACTTTATAAAAAATTGGCTACGCGTTAACGCTATTCACAACCTGCCCGAATTCTAAAAATTACTGTTTTTGCAATTACTTTGATTGGTGAAAAACAGAGAACAGGTTTTGTGAATAGCAAAGGTTTTTGGTTACTTTTTTAAAAAAGTAACGTCAATTAGCTACTTACATTGAACTTTTTCCGATAAGACTCCGTCGTGCCGATATCATCAAAGTTAATACGAAAATGTTAGAGCTTCATCGCCTGTACTAAACAATCCGCATTAATATCCGAAATCGACTTAGCACCCGTCAGCGTCATCGCAACACGCATTTCCTTATCAATCAAATCAAGCAAGTTCGACACCCCTTGCCCACCTGCTGCTGCCAAGGCATACACAAATGCGCGACCCAGTAAAACCGTATCAGCACCAAGTGCCAACATACGTACCACATCTAAACCATTACGAATGCCTGAGTCAGCCAAAATAGCCAAATCACCTTTAACTGCATCAGCAATTGCAGGCAATGCACGAGCAGATGACATCACGCCATCTAACTGACGACCACCATGGTTAGACACCACAATACCGTCAGCACCAAAACGCACAGCATCTTTAGCATCTTCTGGATCTAAAATACCTTTAATCACCATTGGACCATCCCAAAACTCACGAATCCACTCAAGGTCTTTCCATGAAATCGATGGGTCAAAGTTCGAACCCAACCAGCCGATATAGTCTTCAAGCCCAGTCGGTTTGCCTAAATATTTAGAGATATTGCCCAAGTCGTGCGGACGTCCCATTAAGCCCACATTCCATGACCAATGCGGATGGAACATAGACTGCATATAACGACGCATTGCAGCATTTGGTCCACTCATTCCCGAATGGGCATCGCGATAACGCGCACCCGGCACAGGCATATCTACAGTAAACACCAGTGTTGAGCAGCCTGCCGCTTTTGCACGTTCCAAAGCATTACGCATAAAACCACGGTCACGTAATACATAAAGCTGGAACCACATTGGTCGGCTAATTGCAGGTGCAACTTCTTCAATCGGACAGACCGAAACCGTTGAAAGCGTAAATGGAATACCCTTTTTATCGGCTGCCATCGCGGCTTGAACTTCACCACGGCGCGCATACATGCCTGTTAAACCGACAGGAGCCAACGCAACCGGCATCGATAAAGTTTCATTAAACAGTTTTGTCTCTAAACTTAACGCTGACATGTCATTCAGCACACGTTGACGCAATGCAATTTCTGACAAATCTTGTACGTTACGCTTTAAGGTATGTTCCGAATACGCTCCACCATCAATGTAATGAAATAAAAACGGGGGTAAGCGACGCTGTGCCGCAGCACGATAATCATTGCCAGAAGAAATAATCATTTTGAATCAACTCTATTTAAACGATTTGCACGTTTCTGGCGAGCTTCGTCTTCATCCAGAGAACGCACATGATTAATCACAAATTCAATATGACCGCAGACAGCTTGGCGTGCGGCCTCGGGATCTTTACGATCAATAGCATCCATCACCTGAAAATGCTGCTCACTTAGCAAGTCACCATTTACGGGGTCGTTATAAACTTTTTTACGCCCTAACAAGACGTTGTATTGCAGTAAATCAAACAGGCTACGCATCATTTGAATCAGCACTACATTATGCGAAGCTTCTGCAATCGCTAAGTGGAATTCTGCATCTGCCACCGCAGCCTGCGCTGAGTCACCCGCATTTTGATGGCGACTAATTTCATTAAAATAATGATGAATTTTAGCACGGTCTTCAGGCGTTGAACGTAATGCGGCATACCACGCAGTCCCCCCCTCAAGTAATAACCGCGCCTCTTGTACATCAAAACGATATAATGGATCTTCTTCAATCAGGTTGCTAATCGGGTTCACAATGAGTTGCTGTGGCCACTGTTCAGGTAACTGTTGAATATAAGTACCATCCCCCCGACGGCTAATAAGCACACCTTGACTATTGAGCTGTTGAATCGCTTCACGCAAAGAAGGACGAGAAACTCCTAAGCTTATTGCAAGCTGGCGCTCGGCAGGCAAACGGTCACCTTTTCTCATGTGACGCTCTTCAATTAATGCCTGCAATTTCATGACCACTTGATCGGAGATTCTCATCGCGTTTCCTTCACTGGAGTTATGGGATCATCCACGGAACCAGATAAGCCTGAACCGTAATAATGATGCCAACAAAGACAGTGAATATGATGCTATGTTTTACCGTGAAACGGAACAAGTCAGATTCTTTTCCAACCAAGCCTACTGCTGCACAAGCAATTGCAATTGACTGGGGAGAAATCATCTTACCTGTCACACCACCACTGGTATTCGCTGCTACAAGCAACACTTCTGGAATACCAATCTGCTGAGCAGTGGTCGCTTGTAATGCGGAGAACAAAGCATTTGAAGATGTATCTGAACCCGTAAGAAACACACCAAGCCAACCCAAAAATGGCGAGAAGAAAGTAAACGCATGACCCGTATGCGATAGAGCCAAAGCTAAAGTTGCAGATAAACCTGAATAGTTCGCAATAAAAGCAAAAGACAACACCATACCAATTGAGTAAATCGGTGTTTTTAACTCATTTAGTGTTTCACCAAAGGTCGTTACTGCCTCACTCGCTTTCATTTTCAAGAAAATAGCGGTGATGATTGCAGCAATAAAAATTGCAGTACCTGTCGCAGAGAACCAGTCAAACTTATAAATCGCTTCATATGGCTTCATCTCTGCCACAATCGGCGGCATTTTTTCGACCAATTTATGCAAATACGGCACTTCAAGTTTAAAAATTAAATGTTCCAGTGCCCCATCTTTTGCAAATAATGCTTTAAATGGCTTAACACTCCAAATGGTGACCATCACTGTTAAGATCGCAAATGGAGACCACGCCTTAGCAATTTTTCCAATGCTATAACGCTGAATTGTTGTAGGTTGTTGAGTTAGCGTTTGACCAGCTTCAGGTTCAAAACGGAAAATATGTTTTGGTTTCCAAAAACGGAACAACACAGTCAGGCTGACCAATGAAGCAATTGCCGCTGTAATATCAGGTAATTCAGGACCAATAAAGTTAGATGTTAGATATTGTGCAATCGCAAAAGCACCTCCACCAACTAACACCGCAGGCCAAGTTTCCTTAACACCACGCCAGCCATCCATAATCGCCATAATCCAGAACAGCACAATCAGCGTTAAAAACGGCAACTGACGTCCAACCATCTGGCTAATTTCCATGGTATCTACACCAGAAACCTGCCCCGCCACAATAATTGGAATACCCATCGCACCAAATGCAACTGGCGCAGTATTCACAATCAAACATAAGCCTGCAGCGTAAAGTGGTTTAAAACCTAAACCAACGAGTAGTGCAGCGGTAATTGCGACAGGGGCACCAAAACCGGCAGCCCCTTCAAGGAACGTACCAAAAGCAAAGCCAACCAGTAACATTTGTAGGCGCTGATCTTCGGTAATTGACAAAATGCTTGAGCGAATCACCTCAAACTGGCCTGTTTTTACCGAAATTTTATATAGAAAGACTGCCCCAATAATGATCCATGAAATTGGCCATAGACCGTAGAAGAAACCATAAATAATGGATGCAAAGGCCATTTGACCCGGCATTTGATAGAAAAAGAGAGCGATCAACAATGCAATAATGACTGTGCCTGTACCCGCAATACTGCCTTTTAAACGAAAAACCGCCAAGGCCAAAAAGAAGAAAATAATCGGGATTAATGCAACCGCACTGGACAGCCAAATATTATTTAAAGGGTCATAAAGTTGTTGCCACATATTGAGCATTGTCATCTCCTTGAAATGCTGGGGCGAATTTTTTGTACCTTAAAATTTTAAACATTCAGCACAATTGGTATGACCAATTAAAATTTACGTGCAAATGTTATTCCTTAAACCACAGATCTCATCATAAACACGAGCATTAGCAAGTTCAAGCATTAAATAATCATCAAAATTGGTATTACCAATAGTGCCAAGTAAAATCAAGCTATTTATAATTTATAAATTTTCTTATTAGACTAAAGTCTCAAAAAAACATTCTTATAAATTTAAATCTAATCTACAGAAATGAAGCGTAAAACTTGAATATAAAAACTATAAACATACCTTTTTAATGATCTATGTATAATGTGCACACAACTCAAACCACTTGTATTGAATTGAATAATGACTACTTTAACGTGTTTTAAAGCTTATGATATCCGAGGCAAACTCGGCACCGAATTGAATGAAGAAATCGCCTATAAAATTGGCCGCGCTTACGGACAAATCTACAAACCAAAGACTGTGGTTGTAGGTTGCGATATTCGCCTAAGCAGTGAGGCTTTAAAACAAGCGACCATCCACGGTTTAAATGATGCGGGTGTGAATGTTCTTGATTTGGGCATGACTGGTACTGAAGAAGTTTACTTCGCCGCTTTCCATTTAGATGTACAAGGTGGTATTGAAGTTACCGCTAGTCATAACCCAATGGACTATAACGGTATGAAACTGGTACGAGAAAATGCTCGTCCAATTAGTGCCGATACAGGTTTAAAAGAAATTCAAGCTTTAGCAGAAACAAATCAATTTGAAGAAGTTAGCCAGAAAGGAACAACTCAAAACTATAATATTTTGCCAGAATTTATTGAGCATTTATTAACTTACATTAATCCAGCAAAGATTCGTCCATTAAAGTTAGTGGTAAACGCAGGTAATGGCGCTGCTGGCCACGTCATTGATGCCATTGAAGAAAAATTTAAAACACTCAATATTCCTGTCGAATTTATCAAAATTCATCATGAAGCAGATGGTACGTTCCCAAATGGGATTCCCAACCCAATTTTAATTGAAAACCGTGACAGTACCCGTAATGCTGTAATTGAGCATCAAGCAGATATGGGGATCGCTTGGGATGGCGACTTTGACCGCTGTTTCCTATTTGATGAAAAGGGTCAGTTCATTGAAGGCTACTACATTGTTGGTCTATTGGCTCAAGCTTTCTTGATTAAACAATCTGGCGAAAAAATTGTTCATGACCCACGGTTGGTTTGGAACACCTTTGATATTGTTAATCAATACAACGGCGTTGCTGTACAGTCAAAATCTGGTCATGCTTTTATTAAAGATGTAATGCGTGAACATAATGCCGTATATGGTGGAGAGATGAGCGCTCATCACTACTTCCGTGACTTTGCTTATTGCGACAGCGGTATGATTCCGTGGTTACTCACCATTGCCCTACTTTCTGAAACCGAGCAATCTCTTTCAACCCTCGTTGAAAATATGATTACCAAGTTCCCTTGTAGCGGTGAAATCAACTTTAAAGTGGAAAACACACAAACTACTATTCAAAAGATTTTTGATTACTACGCAGAACAGCAACCGCAAATTGACCGTACTGATGGTGTAAGTTTGGACTTTGGCGCATGGCGCTTTAACGTCCGTGCTTCAAACACTGAGCCCTTACTACGTCTCAATATTGAAAGCTGTGCAGACCGTCAAGCTCAGCCAATGCAGTATTATGTAGATGAGTTGACTGGGTTGATTCAGTCTTAAATGCTTCATCTTTTAAAGAGAGGGAAAAGTTATTTTTTTACTTCTTTTTTAAATTTTATTTTGATTACATTATAACTAAAAATTTAAATAGTGAATATTACTAAAATATTCACTATTTAGAATTAACCTTATTATGTTAAATTTTGCTTTTTATTTTTTAAAAAAAATTTATAAAAATCTTTTTGTATAAAAAAATTTATTAATGGTTTTTCTATAAATTTGTATGAAATCCACCCCCAAATCACTGCACAAATACTTAGAATAAAAATCATTACCTGAACCGTATTGTTATTTATAAGATGCATTCTATTTAATACAATAACTCCAGCTCCAAGTACAAATGAATGTGAAAGATAAAGAGAATAAGAAGAGTCTCCTAATTTTAAAAGAACTTTAGATACTATATTATCCTTACTTAAAGAAAGCCCTTTATAGTCTAAACTTAAAAGTAGATACATTAAAACAAAGGATGGAAGACCATAATAAATTATTCTTTCAGGCAATCCATTATTAAATTTTAAAATCAGGAAAGCTATAAAGGCAAAAATTATTAAACACACCAAATCTTTTGTAATTTTCTTAGAAACTAAAAAAAACAATATCATTCCTAATAAAAATTCTAAGATAATAGGATCTGATATATATTTTAAATAAAATGATTCATAATTTAATAAACTAGATATTGAGAAAAAAGATAAAAAAAGTCCAGCAAATATATATCTATACTTATTAAAAAACAATAAAGATAGGGCAAATAGAAAATAAAAATGTACTTCATAAACTAAAGTCCATGCTACTTGAACAAGATTAACAAATTCGGTATATGGAATCAGCAAATAAGAAGGTAATACTTTCGTTGGGAGTGATGCACTTCTATTAATAGAGTTCGGACTAATAAGAAAGATCATTAACGCTATAGTAGCGTAAACATAAAAAATTGGATAAATTCTTATTATTCTTTTATACAAAAAATCTTTTACGTTAATTTCTTTCCCAAAAGTAATATACATCATAATAAAACCAGAAATAATAAAGAATAAGTCTACTCCTCCAGCTCCCCATGAATAAAAATCTTTTTGCTCTACAGCATAATGTACTAATATTGCCCCACTAGCATGATGTAATACAACTGCAAGTGCCGCTAGTCCTCTTAAATACTGAATTGATTTAATCATTTTTTTTCCAAGAAATTGAAAAATTTAATGATATAATATTTATTTAAGGCCTATTTTAATAAATAGGCCTTAAATAAAATATTATATATTAGAATCTAAAAGTACTTCATAACAATCACTTATGTTTTGACATAAATATATTATTACTTTCTATCTATAAAGTTAGATATTAATTTAATATCTATTTTTATATCCTTCTGGATTCTGCTTCTGCCAATTCCAGCTATCCTTAAGCATATCCTCTAAACCATATTGCGGCTGCCAGCCTAACTCAGCAACTGCACGGGCGTTATCTGCAAAAGAAGTCGCTACATCACCTGCTCGACGTGACGCAAACTCAAAAGCAACGGGGATACCATTAACCTGTTCAAATGTATTTTTAACTTGCAACACAGATGAGCCATTACCCGTGCCAATATTCCATGCACGGCAACCTTTTGCCTGTAAGCGGTTATTTAGAGCACATAAATGTGCATTAGCTAAGTCAACCACATGGATATAGTCACGTACACCAGTACCATCTACTGTGTCATAGTCATTACCATAAATAGACAATTTCTCACGGCGACCAACAGCAACTTGCGTCACATATGGCATTAAATTATTTGGAATACCTTGCGGGTCTTCACCAATACGTCCACTCGTATGTGCACCTACGGGGTTAAAGTAACGTAGCAAAGCTATTGACCATTCAGAATTTGACTCTGATAATTTCTGTAATAACTGCTCAACAATGAGTTTAGTATAGCCATAGTTATTACTCGGCATACCTGTTGGCATATCTTCATTTAATGGAGAAATATTGGCTTCATCATATACTGTCGCAGAAGAACTAAATACGAGAGTATGGACACCTGCCTTTTCCATCGACTTAACAAGTTGAATACTGCCCGCAATATTATTATCAAAATAAATCAGCGGCTTTTCCTGACTTTCACCCACTGCTTTTAAACCTGCGAAGTGGATTACAGCTTCAAGTGCATGATCCTGGAACACACGATCAAGCTCATCTGCATTACGGATATCACCTTGTATAAAAGCTAAGCTCTTTTGTGTAATATCTTGAACTCTCGTTAACGACTCTTCTGAACTGTTTGATAGATTATCAAAAACAATAACTTCATGGCCAGCGTTTAAAAGTTCTACACAGGTGTGTGAACCAATATAGCCAGCGCCACCAGTAACTAGGATTTTAGCCATCTACTTTTCCCAATAATATTTTAATTAATCCACGTGTTGAGGCATCCAATGATGAAAGATCATTTTGGACACCATTTAAAATAGGTAATAGCTGATCAGCAATCTGTTTGCCTTTTTCGACACCCCATTGGTCAAACGGGTTAATATTCCAGATTACAGACTGCACAAAAACTTTATGCTCATATAAAGCAATCAACATTCCCAAACTATACGGATTCAGCTCTTTTAATAATACTGTTGAGCTTGGTTGGTTGCCTTCATATTGTTTATGAATTGGTAATTTTTCTAACTCAGTTGAGTCTAACGCCTCATTACCAAAAGCCAATAATCGTGATTGTGCCAAACAATTCGATAATGCAAGATGATGCTGTTCTACCAATGCCTCAGCATTTTCAACATAGGTAAAATGGTCAGAATTGTAACGTTGAATCGGCGCAATAAAGTCACAACTTACAGCTTGTGTCCCTTGGTGTAATAATTGATAGAAGGCATGTTGAGCATTTGGACCTACCTCCCCCCATACAATTGGACAAGTATCTAACTCGACCTTCTGACCACTACGTTGCACCGATTTGCCATTAGATTCCATTTCAAGCTGTTGCAAATACGCAGCAAAATACTTTAAGCGTCCATCATAAGGCAATACAGCATGGGTTTGAATATTGAGAAAATTATTATTCCAAACACCCAACAATCCCATTAAAACAGGGATATTCTGCTCAAAACTTGTATTTTGGAAATGTTCATCTATTGCATGAGCACCAGCTAATAGTTGTTGGAAGCCTTCAACACCAATCGTTAGAGCAATAGGTAAACCAATACATGACCATAATGAATAACGACCGCCAACCCAATCCCAAAGTAGTAATTGGTTTTCAGGGGCAATTCCCCATTCAGCCATTTTGTCCGCTTTTGTTGATACTCCAACGAAATGACTTTTTAAAACTCTGGCATGTTTTCCTAAGGCTTTTTCAAGCCACTGACGCACCGTTTGAGCATTCGATAAGGTATCAATCGTGCCAAAAGACTTCGAAGAAATAATAAAGAGTGTTGTTTCTGGACGAAGTTGATGGAGTAACTCCGACAACTGACTACCATCCATCGTTGAAACAAAGTGAACATTTAAAGGCTTAGCCGTTTTTACCTTGAAATCAGACAAGGCATGAGTAACCATTTGTGGTCCTAAATCGGATCCACCTACTCCAATATTGACAACGTCCTGAATCACTTCGCCAGTGGCACCACGATATTGCCCAGCATGGATTTTTTCCACTAAGGTATACATGCGTTGTAACTGACTATGGACTTGCTCTGTTAAATCTGGAAACTTTGAATAGTCTGGTGGTAAACGCAATGCCCAGTGCATGGCTGCCCGTTGCTCAGTACAATTTACTTTATCCTGTGAAAAAAGGCGTTCAATCCATTGATTTAATTTTTTACTTTTAGCTAGAGCAATCAATTGTTCCAAACTGTCTTGAGTCACACGATGCTTACTATAATCAAAAAGTAGCTGATCGAATTTTATAGAATATTTTTGAAAGCGACCTGGTTCTGAAGCGAACAATTCTTTTATCTGTAATTTTGAATTTTTCTCACCTAAAGATTGCAACTTTACTAAAGGCGAAACTAATTCTTTAGGAAATTTCTCGATAGATTTACTCATAAACGACCTACTCCTTCATAAGCAAAGCCCTTGGTCTTTACATATGCCGGGTCATAAATATTACGCCCATCCAAAATTAAAGGATGCTCCATCATTTGTTGTAACCGCTTAAAGTCTGGACTCCAGTACTGTTTCCATGCGGTAACTAAACATAATGCATGTGCACCTTGAACAGCCTCATATTGATCAGTACAGAGTACTAAATCTTCACGCTCACCATATGTGGTGGCAATTTCATCTAATGCTTGTGGATCATGCAAACGTACAGTTACACCTTGCGCCCATAATGCAGCCAATAAAATATGAATTGGGGAGTTATGTATGCTTGAGGTGTTTTCTTTGAAAGATGCGCCCCAAATGGCTACGGTTTTCCCATTCAAATTACAATGATAATAATTCCATAATTTACGGAATAAAATTTCTTTTTGTTGTTCATTAATGGCCCAAACTTGCTCTAAAAGTCGGCTTTTCGCCCCAGTTTCAGAAACAGTACTAGAAAGCGTTAAAATATCATGAGAAAAGTTTTCACCACCGAAACCTACACCGGCCGACAAATAAGCTGCTCCAATACGAGTATCAGCAGCAATACCATGTTTCACATTAGCAATATCAATACCGAGTTTCTCGGCCACCATGGCTAAATCATTCATATAGCTAATGCGAGTCGCTAACATGCCAGAGATACTGAGCTTGGTAAATTCAGCATCTAAAATCGGCATAAATAAATATTGATAACTAAAACGGAAGAAGGGGCGTAACAGCTCTTGCATTGTATCCCGCGCATGATTGGACTCAACACCAACAATGACATGCTTCACATTCAATACACTGTTAATGGCATTTCCTTCTTGAATCACATCAGGAAAATATACCCACTCGTCTTTTGGCAAATATTGTTTTAACTGATCAGTTCCATGTAAACCAAACGTAGAACCATTTACCATTAACCGAGGATGAACAATAGGACGTTGACTTAACTTTTCAACCGTATTTAAAGCAAGCTGGATTTGTGTCGGACTAAAACAGAATAAATAAACTTCAACATCCAGAGGAATGGCAGAAAAAGGACTTTCTTTTAAAAAACCCGCTTTTCTTTGTTTATTCAAATAATTATTAACTTCTTGATCTTGATAGGAAAGTACAGAAACATTTTCTTCGCAGGTGACACTTGTACACCAATAAATCTGATTGCCATATTCAGCTAGTAATGCTGCCATTACACCAGCGTGTAAGGTGATTCCAAACACTGCGATTTTCATTGCACACCTGATTTTTTAATATTCTATAGATTTCTCTTCCCGTCATGGGAAGAGAATATACTGACTCTTTATTATATTCAGCAGTTTTTACAAATACTTAAGCAGAGCTACAAAATACTATAACTTAAGTTCTTTAATGAGCTGTTTAAATTCTGCACCTAATTTAGGGTGCTCAAGCCCATAATGTAAGACAGCCTTTAAATAGCCAAGTTTACTACCACAGTCAAAAGTTTGCCCTTGCATACGATAAGCTTCAACAATATCTGTCTCTTGTAACATCGCAATCGCATCTGTTAATTGAATTTCATTACCTGCACCTTTTGGCGTATTTTCCAAAAGTTGCATAATCTTTGCAGGTAAAATATAGCGACCAACCACAGAAAGATTAGAAGGTGCAGAGCCAACAGCAGGTTTTTCAACAATGCCTTGCATGGTAATGCTTTCACCTTCATTAGGACTGTGCGCTACATCTACAATCCCATATTGATCAACAAGGTCATCAGGTACTGCTTCTACCATAATCTGTGCAGCTTGTCTTGCATTATAACGTGCAATCATACGGGTTAAATCATTTCGACCAGAGTTGTCTTTCACCAACACATCCGGTAATAACACGGCAAAATCATCGCCCCCCACAATACTCTTTGCACATAAAACCGCATGCCCTAAGCCTAAAGGCTGAGGTTGCCTAACACTTACGACACTCACATGGGGTGGAACAATTTGGGTAATTTCTGCAAGCAAATCAAACTTCTTTTTTTGCTCTAATGTGGTTTCTAGTTCAAAGTTACGGTCAAAATAATTTTCAATTGATGCTTTTGAAGAGTGAGTCACCAAAATAATTTGCTCTATTCCCGCTTCAACCGCTTCACGTACCACATATTCAATGGCTGGACGGTCAACGACTGTTACCATTTCTTTTGGAATTGACTTGCTTGCCGGTAAAAAACGTGTGCCTAGACCGGCTACTGGTAAAACTGCTTTTTTGATCATAACAAAGATTTCAAGATATAAATTTTACTTTACAGAAGAATCAACATTTTCTGGCGCATCATTACCTTTAAATAAAGATGGTCCAACATGTCCTGGCGCGTTAATGCCTTCACGTCTAGTCATCACTTTGACTGTTTTAAACATAATTTTAAAGTCAACCCAAACACTGTGATTATCGACATACCACACATCACACTTAAATCGCTCTTCATAATCGAGTTCATTACGGCCACTTACCTGAGCCAAACCTGTCATTCCCGGACGCACTTCTAAACGACGTGCCTGTTCTGGTGAATATAATGCAACAAAGTCTTTAAGCATTGGACGGGGTCCAACTACGCTCATGTCACCTTTAAGCACATTAATCAATTGCGGCATTTCATCTAGGCTCGTGGAGCGCAATTTTTGACCAAATGGAGTAATGCGTGCCTCATCGGGCAACGCGTTTCCTTGAGCATCAAAAGCGTCCTTCATGGAACGGAACTTAATCATTTTAAATAATTTTCCGTTCTTTCCAGGTCTTTCTTGATAAAAGAATATTGGTGACCCTAAATTTTTACGGACCTTATAAGCAACAATCAGAAATATTGGCGACAGAACAGTTAAAGCTATTAAAGAAATGACTATGTCTACTAAACGCTTCATATTTTCATTCACTCATTTTTTAATATCTTTACGGAGAAAGGTATTATAAATTGTACCCAATAAATTTGCTGGCAATAGTCTAAATGCAGACCGTACCAGAAACAGCATATTAGCATATAGAGGATTTTGTAACTTTAGTTGTTTTTTTAAATCTAGTAACTGTTTTTCACTTTTAATATATTGGAAACCTTTACGACGTGCGTGCATGCCATTACCAACACGAGCATATAAAAGTACATCTGGAAGATTTGCAACTTGGTAGCCATTACCAATCACACGTAACCACAAATTGTAGTCTTCCATAAATAAATGGTGCTGATAACCACCTAATCCTAAAATTACATCTCGCTTATAGGCCACAGTCATATGATTAAAAGGGCAACGCTTTTGAGCAAATTTTTTTATTTCTTCATGTGCTACTGGTACAGCCTTAAGAACATTTGCATCAGAAATATTTTTATCAAACTCCATTACTTGTCCACTAAATAGAACAACTTCAGGATTCTGTTGTATAAAAGCAACCTGCTTTTCAAAACGATCTGGAGTACAAATATCATCCGTATCCATACGAAAGACCCAGTCATATTGACAATGTTTTAAACCTTCGTTTAGTGCTTTACCTAAGCCCACATTCTGGGGTAAAGCCACCACATTCAGTAAATTACCAATTTTTACTTGCCATTTTTGTACACAAGCGGTAAGTTCCTCCCCTATTGGACCATCCAAAACTAAAATAATTTCATTAGGTTTTAAATTTTGATTATCCCAGATACTTTCTAAACAAGCATTCAAAAATGCTGGTTGTTCTTTGGAATAGATAGAACTTAAGACAGAAAACATATTTTTATCCTTTTAAAACTTTACTGTTCCAAATTTCGATAATTTTCTCTGGTTGATATTTTTTTGCACTTACTAAAGCTTTTTCCGAAAAAACTCTTAATAAGTTTTCAGAAGAAGTTAATTGCAAAATTGCCTCGCCTAATGCATCAATATTTTGATTCTCCACTAAAAAACCATTAATTTGATCTTGGATAACATCGCTAGGCCCATAAGGACAATCGTAAGAAATAATAGGAAGACCAAAACACTGAGCTTCAACCAAAACCATTGGCAAACCCTCAAATTTAGAAGACATTATAAAAAAACTCGCTTCTTCATAGACACGATTTGGTTGTTGAGTCACACCTTTAAAAAAAACATTTTTCAAATTATTGTCTTTTACAAAGTTAACTAGACTCTCTTTTTGATCACCATCACCATAAATATGCAATTCCCAATCTTGCAATGAATCAATTTGCTTATGCCAAGCTTTCAGTATATGAATATTATTTTTATTTTCATCTAAACGGCCTACTGAAATCGCAATATTTTTCTTTGGAAAACTAATAGTTCTAGAAGAGTCAAAATAAGAGGAAAAATTCGGTATTTGTAATACATTTTTATGAATCTTAGAAAAATTTAAACATTCATGAGAGGTTAAAGTTACCACTTTATTAACCTTTTTATAGAAAATCTTACTAAGAGTACGTACAAGTTTAGATCTACTAACAAAAGAAGAATGTTCTAAAGAAATTATTTTTATAATATTAGAGAGCCAAAGACAAAGAAGTGTTAACCTTCCCATATTATGAACTATCAAAATATCATATTCATTTAATTCAATATTTTTTTTAAGTTTTAGAAAAAAATTCAAATAATTCCCTTCACACGGAATAATATCAACCTCCTTATTTATCAGATAAGCTGCATTAGACTTATCAGTATCTCTATTAGCAATAAATATTTTATTAGCCGGAGATAATGCCAAATAATTAGCTAAATCAATTGCTACACGCTCAGTACCAGATCTTGATTTTAGCGAATTAATAACAAATAGAACTTTCATAATATTATCCAGTAAAATATTGATTAGATCGCTGATCTTTTAACTCGACATATATACAGCTAATTAATACAAAGAAAAAAGGCATATATGCAGAAAATAAAGAAAAACCTGCCACAAGCAAGGGCACCAAAATATAAGTAAAATCTTTACCAATTTTTTTATAAGCATAGAATAGAAAAATGATAAAACTTAAAGAACCTAATATTCCAAATTCATAAACTAACGTAACAAGCATATTATGAGCAAAACGACCATCTGCATAGTATGTAAAATTACTTAAACCGATACCAAACAGTTTATTATAATATGGCATTAAAGAATAATTATCGATAGCAACTGAAATTATATAAAACTTACTATTAAAACTTCCATCAATATCGACATAGCTATTTCCTGCAATATATTTATTAACCAACAAATAAGAAGAGTAAAAATAAATAATAAGAAATATAACAAAAACAGGAGTTCTGAACTTACTACTAGACTTAGAAAAGATATAGCTAATAAAAAAAGAAATAATACTAGCTCTTGAAAAAGTCATAACAAGTAAAAGCAATAAGATTAAAAATTTTATCTTACCTAAATCCCATATTCCTCTATCCTTTAGAAACATAGAAAACATAAGAAAAAATAAAATAACAAAAGAGGTGAAATTTGAATCTGAAAAGAAAAAACTGGCTTTATAATCATAGAAAGAACCAGAATGACCCGCGTATAAAAACCGAAGTATTAACTCTAATAACATAAAAATTATTAAAAAATTAAATACTAAATTATATATTTTTTTTCTTTTATGTATACTTATAGACAACCCTACTCCTACAACTTGGGCTCCTAATAAGATACAATACAAATAAAGTATAGTTGAAAAAGTAGCCACCTCTCTATTTATAGAAGAAAAATAATAGCTACCAATTGTAAACATTATACAGGAAATTAAAAAATATATATAAAATCCAAATTGAAACTTATCTATATTTGTTTTTAAAAAGAGAAATGATAAAAGTACTAGAGGGATACCTAAACAGTAAACTGGGTTAATTGGTAGAGAATTTATGCTAAAAAAAGAACAAAATAGAAGCAAAAAGTAGCATGTACTAGCCTTAAAACCAGTCGCAGATGAAGATGAAACTTTATATAACATAAGCAACCTGATATTAGTCGGATTCATTCAGAATTGTGAGCAAATTCTCAAATTGATAATTTGAAGTGAGCTCATGAGGCACACTAGTATACTGTTGTTGGTTATTTAATATAAATTTTGCTATTTTTTTAGAATCTCGGGTTGCCACTCCTAGATTATATTTATTAATTAAATATGCAAGCTCACCGTCCTCATCACATAAAGCAATAATCGGTCTTCTAGCACGAATATATTCATAGAACTTACCCGTTAACACCCCTTTTTCAAAAGCACTTTTACCTAAAGCTATAATCAGATATTCAGCATTATTTTGGATCTCTAAGATTTTATCTCTAGGTAGTTTACTATTATTATTTATTCTAAGCTGAGGATAACTCTGTATATAATCTTCCACTACATTTTTATCACTACCATAAAACTCTAAAGTTTGAGTAGATTGAATTTCACATAAAGCTTCTAATAAAGGGGTAAGATCTCTTAATCCACCATATAAACCGCCTGTATATACAAAATTTTTACCAATAGTAGTAGAAGAATTTACCGAATCTTCTAAAAAACCATTACGCACTACACTTATTTTATTTTTAAGATATTGTTCCATTGCACTTTTCATATGATTAGTCACAACTAATACTAAATCAGCTTTTTGAAAAGTTTTTATTTCATACTTTTTATCAAATGATCTTAAAAACATTGGCATACGTCTATAAGTAGTTGTTGCCCATAGGTCTCTATTATCTGCTATCCATTTAATTTCAGGAAACTTAATCTTTATACTACTTGCCACACAATGTAAGGAAAATGGCAACCCCATTGAAAACATTATTTCAGGAATACCATTCTTCTCAATATATTGATTAATTTCTTTTAAGTAATTATTTTTCTTAACTATAAAATGATCAGGGTATAATATATTTCTAGATATTTGCTTTAATATTTTTAGTTTATTAGCTTGGGGGTTCTCATAGTCAAGAATAGATACCATTTTACTTGGAGCAACACTAATAACCTCTATTCCATTAAAATCGACAAGATAATCTTTTGATGAATGATTATCTTCATAAGAGGTAAAGACTGTTACTTCATAACCTTTTTCTACTAAAAATTTAGCTAATTGATAAGGCCTAACGGCCCCAATCATATTCATAGGAGGAAAAAATTCTGCTATTAGGAATACTCTCACTTAGACTCTCCAATTATATTTAATATCTTCTGTGATGTATCTCCATTACCATAAATATCTTTATTTAATATTTCACTATTCGTCTTGTTAGCTAATGTTGAACTAATTAAATCTGGGTTAGAACCCGCTAAAACATTATAGCCATTACTAACTAATTCCACCCATTCCGTTTCTTCCCTCAAAGTTATACAATACTTATTATGGAAATAGGCTTCTTTCTGAACACCACCAGAATCAGTGACAATTAATTGGCTATTTACCTCCAACCAAACCATTTCTAAATAACCAACTGGTTCAACAATATAAATATTTTTTGATAGAGATAAGTTGTACTCTTTAATTTTCTTCACTGTTCTTGGATGTAATGGTAAAATAATATTTTTATTTGACAATTCTAAACCTTTAAGTATATTCTGCAATTTACTAATATCATCTGTATTTTCTGCTCGATGAATAGTACATAAAACAAAACTTTCTAAATTCAGTGTATCAAACCAATATGGCTTGACCATTTTCTCTTTATAATATAATGCAACATCATACATAATATCACCAACTATGAAAATTTTGTTTTCACTTAAACCTTCATTGAGTAAGTTTTGCTTTGCTCCTAAACTTGGCACAAACAAATAGTCGCTAATCTGATCTGTTAATATACGGTTAATTTCTTCTGGCATTTGGCGATTAAAGGAACGTAACCCTGCCTCAACATGAGCAATTGGAATATGTAATTTAACTGCCGCTAAAGCTCCTGCTAAAGTTGAGTTAGTATCTCCATATACTAAAACTAAATCTGGCTTTTCATTTAGTAATATCTCTTCAATCTTTTCTAATTGTTGCCCCGTCATCGCACCATGAGTTTTTCCGCCTGTTTGCAGCATATACTTTGGCTTTGGTATTCCCATTTCCAGAAAAAAAATATCAGACATATTTGCATCATAGTGCTGTCCAGTATGCACAATTATTTCTTCAATATTAGAATATCTTTGTACTTCTCTTGAAAAAGCAGCAGCTTTAATAAACTGTGGTCTTGCGCCTAAAACAGTTAAAATTTTCATCAGTTAATTTCCTTAATAATCTTAGCAGGTACACCACCAAGCACAATATTACCTTGTTTAAAACTTTTTGTTACTACCGTACCAGCTGCCACGATTGTTCTATTACCAAGTTCTACACCAGGTAAAATTACACTATTCATTCCAATCCAACATTTTTCACCAATGATTACATCAGAACCATCCATATGAGCATCTAAGTCTGCTAAATCATGATTAGCAGTAATTATTCCTACATTTGGAGCAATATAAGAACCCTTTCCTATATATATCTGCGCATTAAAATTTTGGAAATAAGTTCCTGGTGATTGAAAATTATTCAAATCATCAGGGTGAAAATGAATATTTAATGGATTAGAAATCAAGCATGTTAAACCTGTAGGAAAGGGCATGGGCTTGTTCAAGCGAAGTATGTTTTTTACCCACAGCGATTTAAGAGAAAAAATATATCCATTAAGATTCTTATCAAAATGCTTTCCTCTTAAATATTTTTTATCAAAAAAGATACACAAGAAAAAATGTATACAAGGTAAAAAAGCAAATATAATTTGCTTTAATAAAGCTTTCACAATCCTACCTCTCTTAATAAAACAGCAAATATCAAACTTATAAAAGTTATTAAAAATATGAATAAAAATGATCTTTTTAATAAAAAAAGATGATCTTTAATTACAAGCCCAGCTGTACCAGAAAAAATAATATAGCAAATAAAATAAAATATTCCGCCAGAAATAGCATATGTTTCTATTAAATAAGAGGGATTTATATAAAACTGCCCATAAAGCATACCTATACGCAAACAAAAACCAAAAATAGTTAATAAAAGCATTTGCTTTTGTTTTCCAGCAATATGCATTATCATAGAAATTGGTGATGCTAATAATTGAAAAGCGAACCAAGGCACCATCCAACTAATAATAAATCCTACTTTTGCCCATTCCATCCCAAATATGTATTTTGAAAATATAGGGCTTAAAATACCAATAAAAATTAATCCACTTACACCATATTTAATTAAACTTTCTAATATTATTTGGGTATATTTTTTTATTGTTTTATTTTCATATGCTATAGGTGCATCTGCTAAATAAACTTGTGAAACTGCTCCACTGATAAGTTGGATAGGAATAGCCATTACCTGCATTGCAATCATTAAATACCCTACTTCCGACCCTAAAGTAAGTGTTGCAATAATTAATATAGGCAGCTGAATACCAGCAGAATTGGCTAAAGAGTCAAGTGTAGAATACTTTGGAAATTGATCATTCTTTTTGAATACTAAACATAAATATTTAGTATCTAAACTCTTTAATAAAATGATTGTTTCATTCCAAAAGTTTATACCTAACTTTCGAATCCCAGCTGAGATTTTTATAATTTGTCCAATTACTAAGCCTATAGCTGAATACCCCATTGTTCCCATAATAAGCTGTGTAGAAGTACCACTTACAGATTGTACTACCCGTGTTTTCGCTATTAAGGTAAAGCTTTTTTTTCGAGTGGCCCAATACTGAAGAGCAGTGTACATCCCGGAAAAAAAAACTCCTATGGGTATCAACCAAATTAGTTGTTCAAACTCTGGTTTATTCAATAAATTTATAATATCTGCATGAAAAAACCAAATTATTAACCCTATTAAAATAGATATAAAAAAATTACTTATTAGTGCCAATACAGTTAAAGCCACTGCTTCTTTATCATCAATAGGTATTGGTATGGCAATTTCAAAACGCAAACAGCTGGCAACTGTAAGGATACCTAGTATAGAAGTATAAACTGCAAATATAGAGAACCCTGCGGGACTATATAATCTTGTTAACAAAGGTAGAGCAAGAACAGCTAGACCTTGAGCAAAAGCCGTACCCCCAACAAGGACTGATACTGCTTTTAAAAAGCCTCCTTGAGCATTTAACTTATTATTAATCTTTACAAGAAGGCTTTTCACTGTTAAATCAACCTAAAGCTTGAACAATTTTCTCTTGAGCTTCAACAGTCAAGTAAGGATGCATAGGTAAGCTCATTACTTTTTCCGCAATAGCATCCCCAACAGGAAGATGAACCTCACTATCCGCTACAGCAGGTTGTTTATTCAGAGGAATTGGGTAATGCACCGCAGTTGGAATACCTTGTGCTTTTAATTTCTCTTGCACCTCAGCACGATTATCAACCTGAATCGTATATTGTGCCCAAGCACTCGTATTATATGACTCTACAAATGGAGTAGTATTAATACCAGCTTTATTAAATAGTTGATTATAAACTTCAGCTACTTTTTGACGTGCTTGCATTTCATCATCCAAAATTTCTAATTTTGGTAATAAAATTGCTGCCTGAATTGTATCTAAACGACTATTCACGCCTACACGAATATGGTGATAACGCTTATCTTGACCATGACGTGCAATTTGACGAATAACTTTTGCCAGCTCATCATCATTAGTAAAAATAGCGCCACCATCTCCATAGCACCCTAATGGTTTACTTGGAAAGAAACTAGTACAAGCAACTGTACTTAGGTTACAGCTTTTACGACCTTTATAAGTCGCACCAAAACTTTGTGCAGCATCTTCAATTACAGGGATACCATACTTTACAGCAATCGCATTGATTGCATCAAAGTCTGCACATTGACCATATAAACTTACAGGGATAATAGCCTTAGTTCGAGGTGTAATCGCCGCCTCTAATTTTTCAACATCTAAATTATAAGTTTTTGGATTTACATCGACATAGACAGGTTTTGCGCCTAACAATGCAACCGTTTCAGCGGTTGCAATATAAGTAAAGCCCGGAGTAATCACCTCATCACCTGGCCCGATTCCAAATGCCATTTGTGCAATCTGTAATGCATCTGTCCCATTGGCACAAGTAATACAATGCTTAGCTCCAACATAAGCAGCAAGTTTTTCTTCTAGTTCAATTACTTCTGGCCCTAAGATATATTGACCATGCGTCAATACATTCTGAATACCAGCATCAATTTTATCTTTAATTCGATTTTGCTGTGCTTTTAAATCAATAAAGTCAATCATATTAACCCTGCTTTGTAAGTGTCGTTCCATCGAGTTGATAAACTGCTCCAGTATGAGAGCAGATAGCTTGGGCTTGTCCCTGCAAAGGCAAATCGAGTTGCTCACCAAACTCACTCATCCAGCCAATTTGTTTAGCAGGTACACCCACCATCAGCGCATAAGCTGGCACATCTTTATTGACTACAGCACCAGCACCAACAAAAGCATAAGCTCCAATAGTAACCCCACAGACAATCGTACAGTTTGCCCCTAGTGTCGCACCCTTTTTCACCAGAGTGTCTCGATATTGATCTTTACGCTCAATTAAAGAACGAGGGTTATAGACGTTAGTAAACACCATGCTTGGGCCACAAAATACGCCTTCTTCCAAAATTACATTATCGTAAACTGACACATTGTTTTGGACTTTACAGTGGTCGCCAATCACAACTCGGTTACCAACAAAAACGTTTTGGCCTAAAGACACACCTTTACCAATTTTGGCACCACTACAGACATGAACAAAATGCCAAACACGTGAATCTTCACCAATTTGTGCGCCATTATCGACTATGGCAGTTTCATGTTGATAAAAGCTCATGCTTTTTTCACCTTTGCCAATAATGGATGTGGATTTTCTGGGTTTTCAACAATAGGCGAAACACGAATTACTTCAACTGTTTCAATTGCTGCACGGTTCTCTTCGACACCGTAACCTTTACCTTCTAATACACGTTGATAGCTTTGTGTATGCAAATCGGTAAAGCCACCTGAAAACTCTAACTCTTCATTTTCAATGGTAATACTTCGATAGGTCAGCTTCTCACCTTGTACCGCATTTTCTGGGAGGTTATTTGCATCAATTGACAAGAACCAACGCACGCGCGCACGTTCGTATTCCAAATAACCCGAAGCAGTTTTCTCATCACGGAAATGCACTTCATTTTTAACGATTTTGCCAAAAATAAAATGCAACATGTCGTAAAAATGCACACCAATATTAGTTGCAACTCCACCTGATTTATTGTCTACCCCTTTCCATGATTTTAGATACCATTTACCACGAGAAGTTAAATAAGTAAGGTCAACGTCAAATACTTTATCAGCCGGCGCAGCTTGAACCTTGTCACGCAGTGCGATAATAGATGGGTGCAAACGCAATTGTAAAATTGAGTTTACCTTAGACCCGTATTGCTTTTCATATTCAGATAACATATTTAAGTCTTCTGAATTCAGCACCAACGGTTTTTCACAAATGACCTCAATGCCATTTTTCAAAGCATATTTCATATGCGGCGCGTGTAGATAGTTTGGTGAGCAAATCGCTACATAATCCAGCTTTTCACCTTTTAGTTTTTGGTCTTCTACATATGCTTCGAATTCTTCAAACTCAGTAAAAAACTCAGCTTCTGGAAAATGACTATCCATAATCCCAACCGAGTCATTCACATCCATTGCTACAGCTAAGGTGTTACCAGTTTCTTTAATTGCTTTTAAGTGACGCGGTGCGATATAACCAGCAGCACCAATTAATGCAAATTTTTTCATGATCAAAACTTCAATTTAATAAGATAAAATTAGAGACGGAATACGGTAAAGCCTGCATTTGACATTTCTGTACGGTCAAAGAGGCTCTTCACATCAGCCAACACTGGCTTTTCACATTTCATATAACTGCGCAATTCACTTGCTGAAAGTGAACGGAATTCATTGTGGCCTACCGCAAGAATGATACTATCCACAGGGTTTTGAGCATCAACTTTCCCAAGCTCAATACCATATTCATGTCTAACTTCGGCTGCATCTGCCCATGGGTCTGCCACTACAACTTGTGCACCCCAGAACTCTAATTCTTTAATAAGATCTGCTACTTTACTATTACGAATATCAGGACAGTTTTCTTTAAAAGTTACACCAAGCACACCAACTTTTGCACGAGGTACATCAATACCATTTTGAAGCATAAGCTTAATCGTGTTACGAGCAACGTAACGGGCCATATTGTCGTTGATACGACGACCTGCAAGAATCACTTGGGGATGATAGCCAACTTCTTCTGCTTTATGAGTCAAATAATATGGATCGACACCAATACAGTGCCCACCTACCAAACCTGGACGGAACGGTAAGAAGTTCCATTTACTGCCTGCTGCTTCCAACACATCTAAAGTATCGATACCGATGCGATCAAAAATCACAGATAGCTCATTCACTAAAGCAATATTTAAATCACGCTGCGTGTTTTCAATAACTTTTGCTGCTTCTGCAACTTTAATACTAGTAGCTTTATGAGTACCTGCAGTAATAATACTTGCGTACACTGCATCTACAGTATCTGCCACTTCAGGAGTACTACCACTCGTAATCTTCTTAATTTTAGTTAGTGTATTAACTTTATCGCCTGGATTAATGCGTTCAGGACTATAACCAGCAAAGAAATCTTGGTTAAATTTAAGACCAGATATCTTTTCTAATATTGGAATACATACTTCTTCTGTTGCGCCTGGATATACTGTAGATTCATATACAACAATATCGCCTTTCTTTAAAGCTTGCCCTACAGTCTCACTTGCTTTTTTCAAGGGAGTTAAATCAGGACGATTCACCTGATCTACAGGTGTAGGAACAGTTACAATAAAAAAATTACTTGTTTTTAAATCATCTAAATTTGAACTAAAACTTAATTGTTCTGCTTTTAGAAGCTCTTCTGGCGAAACTTCTAAAGTATGGTCTTGACCATTTTTTAATTCATTAATACGGTTTTTGTTAATATCAAACCCTATTACTGGCCCTTTTTTTCCAAACTCAACTGCCAATGGCAAGCCTACATACCCTAAACCTATAATCGCTATTCTTAAATCGGCAAGTTGCATAAAAGTTAGCCTTTTTCCTTACAAGATTGTATCTATTAAATATATGTTGCATGTTAACTGAATATCGCCGAGCGTAACTATATCAGTTTTTTTCTACTCTCCGTATTGCAATTGTATAAAAGTGTTTACAATGCAAGTATCTCCAGTTAAACAATCCTGTTAAAAATAATATCTTTTAACATTTCTATTAATTTCCTATAACCAACTTAGCTGGCGTAGATAAACTAAACATACAAAGCTCTACTATTTTTCGGTGTTTTTTCATTTCTTTTCAGCTAGAATCTGTCCATCCTGCGTTTAGTTTAAATAGACACTTGTTACTATGCAGTGGACGATATCAATTAAAGATAAATACACAAAGGGTCGCGTGTGAAGTATTGCCAGTTTTTCTCTATTCTTACCTTAAGTTTAAGTGCTGCCAGCTGTGCGGTTACTTCCGGCTTACAAACTTACGATATTCCAAGTGAAGGGGTTTATAAAACAGATCTCGGTACTACGGTTAACGTCGTTAAAATCTCTCAAGAAACAATACCAGCAATTCAACCTGCTCAAATTGACTATCAACGCGACTATGTAAGCTTATTTAAAAATCAACAACCTATTTACCGCTTAAGTCCCGGAGATACTCTCTCTATTCAGCTTTGGGCTTACCCTGAAATTACGCCACCTGTTAATGGCATTAGTAACGAGCAATCAATTCAAGCCAATGGTTACCCTATTGACCAGAGCGGATACATTCAATTTCCTCTAGTTGGTCGTTATAAGGCTGCTGGTAAGTCACTTGCTCAAGTCAATCGCGAACTTCGTAGCCAACTTTCCCGCTTCTTAAAAAACCCTGATGTGATAGTTCGCGTACTCTCCTATGAGGGCCAACGCTTCTCTGTACAAGGGAGTGTTACTAAAGGTGGGCAATTCTACCTAAGTGATCAACCAGTAAGTGTATACTCAGCTCTAGGTATGGCTGGCGGCGTCACCACAATGGGCGATAATACTTATATTCAACTCATTCGAAATGGTCGAACCTACAACTTAAATACGATCGATTTAGAAAAAGCCGGATATTCATTACATAAGCTATTGGTTCAACCCAATGACACAATTTATGTCAGCACTCGCGAAAACCAAAAAATTTATGTCATGGGTGAAGCTGGAAAAAGCCAAGCTTTACCAATGCGTGATCAAGGTATGACGTTAAGTGATGCTTTAGGCGAAAGTTTAGGTATTAATCCAGCTTCTGCCAGTGCAAGCAAGATTTATGTAGTACGTACTAATCCAAATGATCGTACTACCGAGATATATCATTTAAATCTACTCAGTATCGGCGACTTTGGCTTAGCCAATCAATTTAGACTACGTAGTAATGATATTGTCTATGTTGATGCGACTGGCTTGACTCGCTGGCAGCGTGTGATTAATCAGATTATTCCATTCTCAAATGCTTTATATAACATAGATCGTTTGGGACAATAATATTATGAAAATTAAAAACATTTTAGTGGTTTGCATCGGAAATATCTGCCGTAGCCCTATGGCAGAATATTTCTTAAAACAGCAATATCCCGAGTTAAATGTTGAGTCTGCTGGTATTTCAGGGCTTGTAGGCCATCAGGCAGATAATAAAGCGCAACTGTGTATGCAACGCTTAGGCATTGATATGCAACCCCATGTGGCACGTAAGCTTAGCGCTGAACATATTAAAAAAGCTGACCTTATTTTGGTCATGAGTCACAACCAGCAAAAGCATATTGAACAGACTTGGCCCTTTGCAAAAGGTAAAACTTATCGTTTAGGCCATTGGCAAAACAAAAACGTGCCAGATCCATATCAGCACGATCAAGCTGTTTTTGATGAAACCTGCCAACTCATTCAACAGTGCATTGCTGACTGGAAACCTTATATTTAACGCCAAGATTTTAAACTTATGAACCAAAATACCAATACCGAAGATACAATTGATTTAAAAGAATTGTTTTTTTCACTGATCGCTCAGTGGAAGTTAATCGCACTGTGCATTATTTTGAGCCTTGTCTGTGCGCTGCTCTATTTACGTGTAACACCAGACACCTATTCGGTTGATGCTTTGGTTCAGGTTGAAGACAGTAAAGGTGCTTCTGCAGCACTTTTAGGTGATTTGTCTAATATGATTGAGCAAAAATCACCAGCTCAAGCAGAAATCGAAATTTTAAAATCGCGTTTGGTTTTGGGTTCAGTGATTAAAGACTTACATCTGAATATACAAGTTTCCAGCACAGAAAATACATTTACCCATCGTTTATTAAGTGATACCGACTATAAGGCTGAATACACCAAAAATTCAGTTCTATTTAAAGATGGCCTAAAAAGTTTTGAAATCCGACAGTTTGAAGTACCAGCGTTTTATTTAGATAAAAACTTACTACTTAATTTTGATAAGCAATCCTTGCGCTTAACCGACCCAGAAACTGAACAAGTGATATTAAATGTTCCGTTAAACCACGCTAACCACATTACTGGGCCACATGGTTTGTGGAAGGTTGCCATCTTTACTAGGGATCAACTCGATACAACCTATAATATAGCTAACTTATCTTTACCAATTGCAGTAAATGCCATTAGTGCAAACTACTCAGTTGCAGAACGCGGTAAACTTACTGGGGTTTTAGGTCTTAACTATCAAGGTCAAGATAAAGAGCATATTACTAAAGTTTTAAATGCAATTTTGGCGACTTATAGCGCACAAAATATTGAACGTCGCTCAGCTGAATCTGCACAAACATTAAAGTTTTTGGATGAACAGCTACCAGACCTCAAAAAACAACTAGACGATGCAGAGCGTCAATTTAATAAATTCCGTCAGCAATACAACACGGTTGATGTCACTAAAGAGTCTGAACTATATTTAACTCAGAGTATTACTTTAGAAACTAAAAAAGCAGAGCTTGAACAAAAGCAAGCTGAAATGGTAGCAAAATATACTGCTGAGCACCCTGCAATGCGTGAAATTAATGGACAGCTAGCAGCCATTAATAAGCAAATTGGTCAGTTAAATAGTACCTTAAAACAACTACCAGATGTACAACGTCAATATTTACAATTGTATCGTGAAGTAGAGGTAAAAACTCAGCTCTACACAGCACTTTTAAACTCTTACCAACAACTTCGTATCGCGAAAGCTGGTGAAATTGGCAATGTCCGTATCGTTGATACGGCAGTCGAACCAGTTGAGCCAATTAAGCCGAAGAAACTGCTTGTTCTAATTTTATCTATTTTTGTTGGTGGCTTTATTGGGGCCCTCATTGCTTTACTACGTAATATGTTACGTACAGGTGTGAAAGACTCAAGTCAAATTGAAAATGAGTTGGATTTGCCAGTCTATGCAACTGTACCACGTTCACCAATTCAAGAAAGTCGTATTAAGATTTTAAAGAAGAAGAAGAGTATTCCTATTCTTGCAGTTAAAAATAGTGATGATATTGCAATTGAGAGCTTACGTAGCATCCGTACTGCGATTCACTTTGCATTAGCAAATGCAAAAAATAATATTATTATGATTGCTGGTCCTTCCCCGGAAGTCGGTAAGTCATTTATTTCGACGAATCTAGCAACGATTTTTGCACAAGGTGACAAACGCGTCTTATTGATTGATGCTGATATGCGTCGTGGTTATATGCACAAATATTTTGATGTCGACGTAAAACCGGGGCTTTCTGAGCTACTAAGTGGACAAGCTGACCTACAAAAAGTATTGCACAAAACTCAAGTCGCTAACCTTGATGTGATTACCCGTGGTAAGAGTCCAACAAATCCTTCAGAAATATTGAGTTCGACGCAATTTAAAGACTTATTGGAAACGGTTCAAAGTCAATATGACCACATCATTATTGATACTCCACCAGTACTTGCAGTAACCGATGGTATTATTATTTCGCAATATACAGGTGTGAACTTAATTGTTGCTCGTTATGCTAAGTCACAAATGAAAGAGCTTGAGCTCACGATTAACCGCTTTGAGCAAGCAGGTGTTAAGATCAACGGCTTTATTCTCAATGATATTCAACGTGCTAGCGCGGGTTACGGTTACGGCTATAACTACGCTTACGCATATAAAGCACAAAAAGAAGATTAAGCGTAAAGTGAGAATTAAAACCGGATCAAATGATCCGGTTTTTTATTGATTTTTTTAAGCTTAAGCACATTAAAACTAACTAAAATATATAAAAAACCACTCGTTTTTTTTCTTAAACATTCTATGCTTAAGCATGCTAAGATCAAAAGCAGCCTTTTTAGACTCAAATGATTATTTTTGGAACCTTTTATGAGTAAAGCCTTACCCATTGCTGTCGCTGTAGTTTTAGGCGGTGCTGCACTTGTACCAGTATATTATGCAAGCCAACATCCGACCACAGAAGTCGGAAGCAAGGCAAATAAAAATGCCTCTCCAATTGAAAAAATCAGCTATGTTCTTGGGTATGAAGTTGCTCAGCAAACTCCACCTGAACTAGATACAAAATCATTTGTGAAAGGGATTCATGATGCTCGCAGCAAGCAGCCAAGTGCTTATACTCAAGAAGAGTTAAAAGCTGCTGTAACCGCTTATGAAAAAGAATTACAGCAAAAAATGCAGCAACAGAATAAACCAGAACAAGCTGCTGGTGCTGCTCCTGAGTCTGCCGATGCTCAATTCCTTGCAGAAAATAAAACAAAAGCTGGCGTAAAAACTACGGCGTCTGGCTTGCAATATATCATTACTAAAGAAGGCACAGGTAAACAACCCACTGCGCAGTCTATCGTTAAAGTACATTACGAAGGCCGTTTAATTAATGGTCAAGTTTTTGATAGTTCTTATAAACGCGGTGAGCCAGTTGAGTTTCCACTCAATCAGGTTATTCCAGGCTGGACTGAAGGACTTCAATTGATGAAAGAAGGCGGTAAAGCGACGTTCTTCATTCCATCAAATCTTGCCTATGGCCCTCAGGAAGTTCCTGGCATTCCAGCAAACAGTACACTGATTTTTGATGTAGAACTCATTTCAGTGAAATAAAAACATTCAGGAGAGTAGAACATTACTCTCCTTTTTTTTGGAAAACGGCATGAAAAAAATTGGTCTAATTATTGCAGCATCAACAATGAGTTTATCTGTTTTTGCTGCAACTCCTATAACGAATAAAAGCCCAGCAAAAGAACAATTTAGCTATAGTTATGGCTATTTGATGGGTCGTAATAATACTGATGCATTAACAGATCTAAATCTTGATACTTTTTACCAAGGTCTTCAAGAAGGCGCACAAAGTAAAACAGCACGCCTAACTGATGAAGAAATGGCAAAAGCGATTAATGACTATAAGAAAACCTTAGAAGCCAAACAACTCGTCGAATTTCAAAAAACAGGTCAACAGAATGCCCAAGCAGGTACAGCATTTCTTGCTGACAATGCAAAAAAATCAGGTGTAATCACGACTAAATCTGGTCTTCAATACCAAGTATTAAAAGAAGGTAATGGTCAAAAGCCGAAAGCCACATCTCGTGTTAAAGTAAATTATGAAGGTCGTTCACTCGACGGGACCGTATTTGATAGTTCTATTGCCCGTAATCATCCAGTTGAGTTTCAGCTCAGTCAAGTAATTACTGGTTGGACAGAGGGTCTGCAAACCATGAAAGAAGGCGGAAAGACTCGCTTCTTTATTCCAGCTAATCTTGCTTACGGTGAGGTCGGTGCTGGTGATAGTATTGGCCCAAACAGTACTTTAATTTTTGATATTGAATTACTACAAGTTTTACCAAAATAAATTCATTAGATATAAAAAAGCGATCAGTTAAGATCGCTTTTTTATTTTTAGTGTTTTAAGTCTCTAGGACGAAAACCTGTAACGACGAGAGCAACCAGATAAGCGACTACGCCGACTACACACAATCCAACCACTTCGGCAACACGTAACCACTGTGAAAGTTCACCGTTATACCAATTTAACGCAAACCAAAGTGCTGCAATCATGGCAAGGTTCGCTAAACCATATTGAAGAAACAGCTTTTTCCAATGTGAACCAAACCGGAAAATATTACGCTTATGCAAATAGAAGTAGAGTAAACCTGCATTCACCAAAGCCGAGCCTGAAGATGCCAAAGCAAGTGCCATATGCTCTGCATGCCAATCAATCAGCTTAAAGAAACCAATAAATATAACGTTTAAAATAGCATTTGCTGCGACTGACATTAAACCAACACGTACTGGTGTTTTGGTATCTTGCTGTGCATAAAAACCAGGTGCAAAGACTTTAATCAGCATAAACGAAATCACGCCCGCACTCATACATTGCAGTGCTAGAGCTGTCATTTGTGTATCACGTAGGTCAAACTCGCCACGCTGAAATAATGCCTGAATAATCGGTGTAGAAAGCATAAATAAGGCAATACTTGCTGGTAAGCCAACTAATACAATAATTTTTGCAGCCCAGTCGATCATACCGCGGAACTTTGCTTGATCTTGTTCTGCATGACGGGCAGAAAGTGAAGGTAAAATCACTGTACCAATTGCAACACCAATTAAACCTAACGGCAATTCAGTCATACGCTCTGCACTGTAGAGCCAAGATACTGAACCATCTTGCATGAAAGAGGCCCAAATCGTATTTAATAACAAGTTAATCTGGGTAACAGATACCCCAAATAATGCTGGCAGCATTAACTTTAAAATGCGTTCTACACCTTCATGTTTAAAATCAACTTTAGGTGGGATCAGCAGATTTTTACGCCATAGCTCTGGAATTTGTATCGCTAACTGCAAAACACCCGCCACAACAACTGACCAGCCTAATGCTTTGATCGGTTCAGCCATATACGGCGTAAGCCACCATGCCCCGGCAATCATCGCGACATTCAGCAAAACTGGTGAAAAAGCTGGTGAAGCAAACGAACCATAACTATTTAAAATACTGCTGGCAAAAGCTGTCAGCGACATAAACAATAAATAAGGGATGGTCAGACGAAACATGCTGACTGCTAAATCGAACTTTTCAGGATCGCTATGGAAACCCGGGGCATACATATAAATGATTGCGGGGGCTAGAACCATAGCAACAAAAGTGAGTAGGGTCATGATTGTCAGCAAACAGCCAAATACCCGACTAATTAAGATCTGCACTTCAGCGTGTGCTCGGCCTGTTTTATATTCAGTTAATACTGGAATAAAGGCCTGAGAAAAGGCACCTTCGGCAAATAATCGTCGAAAGAAATTGGGAATACGAAAAGCGACGACGAAGGTATCGAAATCTTTACCCGCACCAAACACATTGAGCAATACAACATCACGCACTAATCCTAACACTCGTGACAACATCGTCATTGCACTGACAATAAAAGTCGATCGCCATAATGCCATCGTACTCACCTACAGCTATATTCGAAAGACGCTATTGTAATGAAACTAGAAAATCTTTTCGTTGTGAAATGATGAACAAACTCAAGTTTTTTTCTGACCCAACAATTGTCTAAAGTGCTGCCATTTAAAATAAGGTCCCGGATCAGTTTTTCGGCCGGGTGCAACATCTGAATGTCCTGCAATATGGTTTTTAATTTCAGGATAAGCCTGACGAATGGCTGTAACGACGTCGGTTAATACATTGTATTGTACTTCTTCAAAGGGCAAATCATCACTTCCTTCAAGCTCTATCCCAATTGAATAATCATTGCATTCTACTTTGGCTAAATAACTCGAACGCCCTGCATGCCATGCCCGATCATTAAAATTAACGAACTGTAGTACTTCCCCACTACGTAAAATCAGCAAATGCGTAGAAACCTGCATCCCTTCAATGGTCTGGAAATAAGGATGAACTGACCAATCTAACTTGTTTTGAAAAAACTGCTCAATATATCCACCTCCAAATTGAGATGGCGGCAAACTAATATTATGAACCACAATCATTTGAATTTCGGTACCAGTCGGACGCTGGTTAAAATTTGGAGAAGGGATTTGTCTCGCCCCTTTTAATTGTCCATCTATAACTTCATACGGTGTAATTTGCTTCATTGAGATGCCAATAAATTGCTTGCCAATTGTTTTAGTTTAAAACAGTTATCTACTTTTCAAAGTAGTAAATGCGATTGTTTATCGCGATTAATCTCATAAAACAGCTTATTTTTAAAGTCGACGGTGCTAATATATCGCAAGTTTTAGGGTCATCGACAAAATGGAAACCGTATGAGCATACCTCAGTCTTTGCTTGAACAATCAATTCAAATCAATATTCAACAAGCATTACAAGAAGATATTGGGGACGGTGATATTACCGCTATGCTCACACCCGAAGATGAGCAAGCCACTGCGACTATTATTAGCCGTGAAGATATGGTCTTAGCTGGCCAACCTTGGGTAAATGCACTCATCTCAGCTTATGACAATACCGTTCAGGTGACTTGGTTAAAACAAGAAGGCGAGCGTGTTGCTGCAAACGAAGCATTTTTAAAACTTGCTGGTTCTGCACGTAGCTTACTCACTGTAGAGCGCCCTGCTTTAAACTTTATTCAAACTTTATCTGCGGTTGCGACAAAAACAGCTGAATATGTTCAACAGCTCGAAGGTTTAAATACAAAACTCCTCGATACACGCAAAACCTTGCCAGGCTTACGTATTGCACAAAAATATGCTGTAGCTATCGGTGGTGGTCAAAACCATCGTCTAGGTTTATTTGATGCGTTTTTAATTAAAGAAAACCATATTATGGCGGCTGGTGGTATTGCTCAGGCAATTACCAAAGCCCATCAAATTGCTCCGGGTAAACCTGTTGAAGTCGAAGTTGAAACTTGGGATGAGCTAAATCAAGCGCTTGAAGCTGGTGCAGACATTGTTATGCTAGACAACTTTAGTCAACAGCAAATGATTGATGCTGTAAAACATGTTGCAGGCCGTTGTAAGTTAGAGGCATCAGGCAATATCACCATTGAAAACTTACGCAAAGTTGCCACCACAGGTGTTGACTACATTTCTATGGGTGTACTGACTAAAGACGTTAGAGCCGTTGATCTATCAATGCGTTTTAATGCTTAAATAAAGTCCACATCGTTATTCATATTTTTTGCGACTTGGTCATGTCTGCTGCTTGTGTTTTCTGCCATGCTGACTGAGTCGCTTGTGCCCCACTATCACGTGGGTCAGCAGCCATTAAAACAAATGTAACTACTGCTAATAATACAATAAAACCTTGTAGCATAAATTTTCCCCATTACTTTTAAAAAATCAGGGTTTCAAGGTAAAAGATAAATATGACGAGGCTTAGGAGATTCTGTTACAAAAGGTAAGTCTTTATTTTTATTATTCATCTGTACAACAGTCTCTCCCCCCAAATACAATTTTATATCAACAGCCTAAACCCTGTATTTACTATTGTGACAGGGATATCTTGTTTTTCTCTACCAACCTACGCGACGGAGTCTTACCGTCTAGAATTTTTTGCCAACAGCTAATTCTGTTACTTTGGTTTTGCCCTGAATGGCGACTAAAGCCATGCAAGACCAAAGGCATTGTCATCTGCAAAACCTGCCCACTTTCATCCTCTATCCTATTTTGTTGCAAAAATAAGATCCTTATAGATTATAGACAGGTTGCAGATGACTTTTGGCACCAGCTAATGAGGAATAAATTCCAATACCCCCATTAAGGAAAATAACTTACCAACTTAAGACTCTAAATAACCCATATATGGATCAGAAATTGAATCTTCTTGGGTTTCAATACGGCCAGCAAAGCGACGGGTAAAAGTAGCATCATCAGCTAAGGTCACTGTAAAGTCGTACCAACCACCAAATTCAGACATATCCCAAACCAGTTCTTTTTCAGAATGATCCGTTTCTATAGTCCATGTCTTATTTGGAAGATAAGCATTTGCCTTGACTGTGAGCTTGGCTGACTTATTACCATCATGACGCACTTTTAAATATAAATTCGCATCACATTCTTCCACACACACTCTAATTTCCGGCAATGCTTGAGTCTGATTAACTTGACTCAAATTACCTTTAAACGCACGATGGAAACCATTTGGCCCAAGTACCCATAAATCGTACTGCCCATTTGTAGCATTCCAGACATCATCTAACTGTTTACCCGCTTCAACCATATAACGGCGTGGAATCGCTGTAAGATCTAATCGGTTATACACATGGAAAACCGCTGCCTGTTTACCTGTATTTGAAAACATCAGCTTGACTGTCTTTTGTGCTGCATCAACTTTAGCACTGGTATGCAAAATATAAGGCAAAGCACGTGAAGGTCTAATGCCCATTTCCTGCTGTGCAAATTGTTGCTGGCTTGGAACCGGAACTTGTGGCAATAAAGCTTGAGCAACACGAATAGCATCGGCTTCTGCTTTTGTTTTCTTACCTACTAACTCATTTACAGGCAAAAGGTTCGGGGTTTTAAAATCAAAAGCTGTAGTTAAATCGCCACACACGGCACGACGGTATGGACTAATATTTGGTTCTTGCACACCAAAACGCTTTTCTAAGAACTGTAAAATAGAAGTATGGTCAAAGACTTGTGAATTCACCCATCCCCCACGACTCCACGGTGAAATCACATACATTGGAACGCGTACACCCGGTCCATAAACACGTCCATCTGTTGCGGGTTGAGATTTTGCTGTAGCGACTGCTGGATGGGTAAAGTACTCATAAGATACTTGTTGATCACTTAAAGTCGTTTTCCCCTGAACTACACCTTTTTCATCTTTAGAAGGGGCACTTGGTGAAGGAGTATGGTCAAAGAAACCATCATTCTCATCAAAGTTCACTAATAAAACCGTCTGACTCCAAACTTGAGGGTTTTCAGTTAAAGCATTTAATACTTCCTGAATATACCAAGCACCCTGTACAGGACTAGATGGCCCTGGATGTTCACTGTAGGTCGCAGGAGCAACCAACCAGCTTACTTGCGGTAATTTACCTTGAGCGATATCTGTTTTAAAAGTTCCTAAAAAACCACCGTCCGGCATGGTGTTAGCAATACCCTTATAAAGCGGCTGTGTTGCATCGATTTTTTCATCGTATGCAGGGCAAACGAGAGCATCGTTACTTACAGGTTGCCCCGACTGCTCATTCGCACGGCGATACTGTTTGAAACCGGCTAGAGGATTGTCGGTAAAGTTATCCGGCATATTCTGGTAGATTTTCCATGTGACACCAGCCTGTTGTAAGCGCTCAGGATAAGTCGTCCATTCATAACCCTCATTTGAAGGACCAATACCATCAAACTCATTTACAACACTGGCAACACCTGCACCTGTAGGACCATTCGTTCCAGTCCAGATAAATTTACGGTTTGGATTGGTACCGGCATGCATCGCACAGTGGTAAGCATCACAAATGGTAAAAGCATTGGCTAATGCAAACTGATATTCCACTTCCTGTTTTTTGTAGTACCCCATCGACTGCGGCTTTTTATGCGCTACCCAATCACTCATACGACCATTGTCCCAAGCGGCTTGACCATCCGACCATGAATGAGGCGTACCTGAAACGCGCTGTGCATTTCCTAAGCGGCTATCCAAATGGTAAGGCAATATTTTATTTTTCTTAGCATCATATTGTTCCCAAACCTTTCGGCCTTCGGTCATTGGAATGGTAAAGCGGTCTCCAAAACCACGCACGCCTTTTAGTGTTCCAAAATAATTATCGAAAGAACGGTTTTCCTGAGTCAAAATCACGATGTGTTTAACATCTTGAATAGTTCCACTTTCAACTTTGGCATCAATTGCCAGCGCTTTTTGGATACTAAGCGGGAAACTCGCTAAAGCAGCTGTCCCAAACATGGTTTTTGTAGAATTTAAAAGAAATTCGCGACGATTCATTAGTTCTATCCTGAGTTCTTATTATGGTGCACAGTGCATTTTGCAATTACTGGTCGGCGGTGTTGTTGGCGATGAATTGTCTGAGTCGTTATCATCGTTACAAGCACTGAGCATAAGTGCTAAAGATGTAATTAATAGAAGTGAAAATTTTCGCATCATTTTTTTCCAAACGTTTTAAATGCGAACTACTAATAAAGCGTAAAAGTGACAGGCACGTGATGTTTTTATGTCGATTTGATGAAGGCATAAAAAAACGCATCCGAAGATGCGTTTTTTTAGGAAGTTTAAAATTACCAGCCTAAAGCTTCTTGTTGCTTTTTAACTAGCTCGGCAATTCCTTTTTCAGCCATTTCTAACATGGCATTGCTTTGTGCGCGAGTAAACGGTTTGTCTTCAGCAGTACCTTGAATTTCAATGAATTCACCTGCTTGTGTCATTACTACATTTAAGTCAGTTTGACAGTTCGAATCTTCTTCATAGCAAAGATCAAGCAATACTTCGTCTTGATACATACCCACAGAAATTGCAGCAACTAATCCTTTAAGCGGATCATGCTTAATTTTCTTTTGAGACAATAAAACATTCATAGCATCAACCAATGCTACAGCCGCGCCAGTAATTGATGCAGTACGTGTACCACCATCTGCCTGAATCACATCACAGTCGATGGTAATCGTGTTTTCGCCAAGCTTTTTCAAATCGACCATAGCACGTAAGCTACGACCAATCAGACGTTGGATTTCCTGTGTCCGGCCCGACTGTTTACCACGCGCTGCTTCACGGTCACAACGTGAGTGTGTTGAGCGCGGTAACATGCCATATTCAGCAGTGACCCAGCCCTGTCCTTTTCCTTTTAAAAACCGTGGAACCGAATTATCGATACTTGCAGTACAAAGGACTTTGGTGTGACCAAACTCAACCAGAACTGAACCTTCTGCGTAACGGGTATAGTTACGTGTGATTTTTACTTCACGTAACTGGTCTAATTCACGTTGGTCAATACGCATAATCCTTCCTAACTTCTCTTAAATACAAATCTGGGCATAGTATAGCAAAGGATTTTGACAGGTTGAGTTTATTCCCTACTTTCAAATGTAAGTCTGCACTTTTAATGACTCAAAAATAAAAATAGCCCCTTAAAAGGAGCTATTTGGAATACCTTAAACAATGCTCTATCTTTATTAAGCAGTTTTGCCAAACATGCCTTTTACCGCCTCAACAAAGGTCCGCTTGGTCGCCACTAAACGATCAACCACATTGTCAGGCAAAGAGTGAACAGCCAGACGTTTATACACACTCAAAATTTGAGATCCAAAGGGCGCGGTATTGTACTGTTGACCGAACTCTGCACAAACTTCACGTACTTTAGGTGCCATCTCTTGATAGCGGTTGGCAGGTACATCAGGAAACAAGTGATGTTCGATTTGATGACTCAAGTTACCACTCAAGAAATGCATGATTTTACCGCCAGTAAAGTTTGCTGAACCACGAATCTGACGCAAGTACCACTCTGCTTTAGTTTCATTATCAATATTGTCAGTGATAATTTCAGAGTCTTCTGTGAAATGACCACAATAAATCACGGTCGATGCCCAGTAGTTCCGAATCAAGTTAGCAAAAAAGTTACCAGCCAATACTGGCAAGAACATTGGTCCTGCAATTAGTGGGAATAGCACATAATCTTTACCAAACTGACGTACCATTTTTTTACGTAGATTTTTAGATTCTACATACACTTCTTTCCAAGTTTTGGTGCCATCAAACAACACTTTTTCCATCTCTAGACGTTGCAAAGCCAGTAGCCATTCAAAACCCGTTGACAATACAAAACCCATTGGCACGTTGAATAAAAAACGAGGTTCCCACTTTTGCTCACGGCTCATGCGCATTACACCATAACCGCTAATATCATGATCCATGCCAAACACATTGGTATAGGTATGATGCTTATAGTTATGGGTATATTTCCAGTCTTCACCCGTACACACTGTATCCCAGTCATAGGTTGCACCGTTAAGCGTTGGATCATTTAACCAGTCAAACTGACCATGCATCACATTATGACCGAGTTCCATGTTTTCAACGATTTTAGATACGCCTAGCATAGCCGTACCCAACAACCATACTGGTGGAATCCAACCACCAAACATCAACATGCCACGTGATGCAATTTCGGTGTAGCGTACAAAATTACGTACTTTGTAAATATATTTTGAATCTTTTTCACCGAGATCTTTCATCACTTCAAGACGAATTTCTTCAATACGGCGACCAAAAGCTTCTGTTTGCTCTGGGGTTAAATGTGCCGATTTTGATGTTGCTTTAAGTTCTACTGCCATATTCATAATGGTATCCTCAAATCTCTTTTATGTTTGTTTTTATAGATCAATCGTGACTGGGCTAAGGGCTTGGTTCACGCATAACTTAATTGCACGATTTGGTTGATCGTCAATTTCACCTGTTAAGATATTCTGGGTGACACCACTGACTTTGGTACACGTACATTGGTTGCATACACCCATACGGCAACCATGCTGTGGACGTAAACCAGCTTGCTCTGCACTGCTTAATAACGTTGTCGTGGCAAGAAAGTTTTGTTGCGAACGACGGAATATGATTGGTTGTGCTTCATTAGACTGTTCGATTTGAACAGGCATGAAAAACTCTTGATGGAAGTTTTCCAACACATCATGTTGCTTATAAATATCTTGTGCCTGACGCATCATGCCGTGATGACCACATGCATACATTTGTAGGTCTTTAAAGTTCGGGACCAGTTTCGTCAACAATTTCGCATCTAAATGCTGCTTTTGCTCAGTGGTATTAAAAAAATGATATTGAAGCTCTGGATGCTTTTCTGCCAACGCTTTTAATTCAGCATGAAAAATTTCTGCGCGATTAAAGTAAATGACATGAATCTGTTCAAGCTGCTGTTTCAACGCTTGCTGCAATAATGAATAAATTGCAGTAATGCCACTACCTGACGCAATTAAAATCGCAGGTTGCTGGCCTTGGTGCAAAGTAAAATCACCTTGTGGCTGTGAAATCTCAATGCACTCTCCAACATGTAATAGTTGAGCTGCACTAGACACTAAGCCCTGTACTTTAATACCTAAAGAGATTTCACCTTCATTCGTTACTTCAATAATTGAATAACTACGCTGGTGGTAAACCCCATCTATAAGTAGGGTCAATAAAATACTTTGTCCAGCACATACCTGATCGAATTTAAAATTACGATTCGGTTTTAGCTTGATAAGCACCATATCGGTATGAAGAGACTGAACTGCGGTAACTTCCGCAAGTACGCGTTTCCAAGCCCAAGTCACGTTAATTTTTTGCAAAACAAAATCAACGAAATCTTCTCGAACCAAATGTGGCTGATAACTAAGTGTTGCGTTCATACGTTCCTCTTTTGTATCTGGCTATTTATTTGAGTGAACACATGTTCGTATAGTGAACATATGTACACTATATTTATAACTGTTCACTCAGTCAACACTTGTTCACTATTTTTTTTATGAAAGTTTGCTCTTTTTTGTTAGACTCTGGCTCACGGTTTAAATAGGTTCTTTTAATGTCGATACGGGATGAACGAAAACAGCAAAGTCGTCAGGCACTCCTTGATGCAGCCTTGCATCTGAGCACGTCTGGGCGTTCGTTCAGTAGTATCAGTTTGCGTGAAGTTGCACGTGAAGTTGGTTTGGTACCGACAGCGTTCTATCGTCATTTTCAAGACATGGATGAACTTGGTAAAGAACTGGTTGATCAAGTCGCACTACACTTAAAAAGTGTTTTACATCAATTGGGTCAAAGTTATTTACAACATAAATCTACGAAAACTCAGACCAGCATTGAGCTATTTGTTCAGGCGGTAAATCATAGCCCTAAGCAGTGGCAATTTATGATTTCCGAACGTTGGGGAGGTTCAGAAACGGTTCGTGCAGCAATTGCCCGAGAAATCGAATTTCTGATTGAAGATTTAACAACCGATCTTACCAAACTCGAAAATTTCAAACATATTCAACAACCTCAAGACTTAAATGTCTTGTCTACTATTTTGACCAACATGTCATTTACGTGGGCAATGACGTGGCTCAACCTATCTAAACAATATCAAGACGAGCAGCTCAAACAGCAACAAACCGCCTTTATCGAAAATGCCTCTACACAAGTTCGCTTACTCTTTAGAGGGATTGCAAACTGGGAACGGTAAAAGCGGCAAATGACAAAAAACAGGTTATGTGGTAATACGTAAAGAGAGAAAGAAAAAGGCTAAAAATTTCGAGAAAAGTCTTTTTCTTTTTACAGGAAGTAAATTATTAGTTAGGCCAAACTGGTGTGGGAATACCTATGAATCTTGATCGTCATACACAGTTTTTGATGCGTAAAGAAAAAATTCTGAGCGTGGCAGAAAAATTGTTACTAGAAAACAATCAGGAAATTACTCTAGATGAGTTAGTGGCCGAGCTGGATATTGCTAAAGGCACACTTTATAAGCATTTTAGAAGCAAAAATGAGCTTCTACTTGAGTTAATTATTCAAAATGAAAAGCAAATTTTAGAAATTTCTAAAAAATATAATACAGATTTCAAAGAGTATGCTCCTCATTACATGCTTCACCATTTGCTTACGCCTGGAAAAACGATTCTATTGCATCAACTTGAAGAAAATCTGACGATGACAGAGTCTAAGTTGAAGCATCTTTTCGAAGAACTTTATGAAATCCGCCAACAGCGCATTTTAGCTATTAAAGATATTACGGAAAATTATTTAAAATCATTAAATTATGATATGTCGATTCGTGATTATTTATCTTATATCTGGTCACTGACTTATGGCGCATCATTGCTTTTAAATTCTACGTATTACCAGCGTTCTATTGGTTCTCGCCAAAAATTAATTAATTTATATATTAATCAAGCCTTATCGCTACCAACCCAAACAGTTAATTTTGATGTTTTAAATTTTCAAATTGAAGATGAAAACCCAAAAAATTAATTGAAATATTTCGTGATAATTAACAAAAATTTGAACATCGATATAAATTTTAATTGAATAAAAATGGGCTTCAGATGAAGCCCATTTTTGAAGTAAAGCCTAAACAACTTATTTTGCTTTACGTTCTTTCTCAATTAAATAATTAAGAACTTGAGTGACTTTACCATCTTCACCCTGCACGACATATTTACCATTAACTACAACCGCAGGAACACCTGTTAATTGGTACTGTTGAGCAAGTTTATTTGACTCAGCAACTTTTGCAGTCACAGCAAATGAGTTGTAAGTACTATTAAATTTCTGTTCAGGCACGCCATAACGAGTAAAGAACTTAGCCGCAGAAGCCTGATCAAAAATTTGTTGACCGTTCACCTGAATCGCATGGAACAATGGTAAATGCGTGCGCTTACGTACACCTAATGCTTCAGATGTATAATATGTACGTGCCCCTTGTTCCCACATTTTATTCATTGCAGCTGGTGTACGTACAAAACGCACATCTTTAGGAATCTGTTTTAACCACGTTTGCATATGCGGTTCAAGTTTAAAACAGTGTGGACATCCATACCAAAAGAACTCTCGAACTTCGATTTTCCCAGGGACTTCCACTTTGCCAGGATTGGCAATCACGGTGTAGTCTTTACCAGCAACAAAATCTGCTGCCATTGCACTACCCGATACGGCCATAATTGCTGCACTCAAACCACCCAAAACCAATTTTTTCATTGCTACAGCTTTTCCTCTAAGTTGTTATGCATTAGCTTATGCCCTAAATATAAAACAAATATGCTAAATTCGTTTTGCTTCTGTGAAGTTTTTTATTGGGTTTATCGCTTTTTTCCCAATAATCGCTACACTAACGGCGAACTACATCCAAAAAGATAACTCAAGTTTAGAGGTAGCACCATGTCGCAATTGAATGTTGATTTACAAGAAATCGCAAAGTTTGAAGCACTTGCTGCCAAATGGTGGGATCAACATTCTGAATTTCGCCCACTTCATCAAATTAATCCACTACGTTTAAACTGGATTGATGAACGTGTAGGCGGTCTTGCTGGAAAAAAAGTACTTGATGTCGGCTGTGGTGGTGGTATTTTGGCCGAGAGCATGGCACGTCGTGGCGCAGATGTACTCGGTATTGATATGGGTGAAGCACCGCTAGCTGTAGGCCGTTTGCATGCTCAACAAGACAATGTTCAAAATATTGAATATCGCCAAATTCCTGTAGAAGAATTAGCACAAGAACAAGCAGGTCAATACGATGTGGTGACTTGCATGGAAATGATGGAACACGTTCCAGATCCTGCATCTATTGTAAGAGCTTGTCAGGCTTTGGTTAAACCGGGCGGCCATGTGTTCTTTTCAACCATTAACCGTAACCCAAAATCTTATTTATTTGCCATTATTGGTGCAGAATACGTACTACGCATGTTGCCAAAAGGTACACATGATTATCATAAATTTATTCGCCCATCTGAAATGGCACATGACATTCGTAATGCAGGCCTTACTTTAAAAGAAATGACTGGACTGCACTACAACCCGCTTACCAAGCATTACTGGTTAGCGCCAAATGTTGACGTTAACTATATGGTTCACACGATAAATACAGGTGCATGATGAAAGCTGTTTTATTTGATTTAGACGGTACTCTTATTGATACAGCTGCCGACTTCATTCGTATTATTCAGCAAATGTGCCGTGATGAAAGACGTCCGGTTGTTGATGCCGACCTCATTCGCACTCAGGTTTCTGAGGGTGCACGTGCGATGGTTAAATTGGTCTATCCAGAGCTGGATGTGACCAATCCGATTTTCTTGGCACATCGCCAAAACTTTTTAGACATTTACGGCAATAACATTGTGGTCGATACAGACCTGTTTGAAGGCATGTATCCGCTTCTAGAAGCGTTAGAAGCTAAAGAAATTCCGTGGGGTATTGTGACTAATAAACCTCGTGGTTTAAGCGAGTCTCTCTTAGAGAAGTTAAATCTGACCGAACGCTGTGCGGTTTTGGTATGTCCTGAAGATGTCAGTAAAACTAAACCGGACCCTGAACCAATGTATTTGGCGGCTAAACAGTTAAATATCCCAGCAAATGAAATTATTTATGTGGGCGACCACCCACGTGATATTGATGCTGGGCGATATGCCAATATGTATACTATTTTGGCTGCATATGGCTATTTACCAATCGAACATCGTGATGATCTCGCTGCATGGCAGGCCGATTCGATTGTAAATACGGTGACAGAATTACACGATATGTTACGTCAAAAGCTTCCTGCTCTACAGGAAAATCAGCGTATGATAAGTTAACATAAGAGTTTTATAGGCTTTTTTAACAGTTATTCGTTTTATCAATATAAAAAGAAGGAGGTTTACCAATGAAATATTCAGAATACCAACCTCGTCCGGATCTACTCAAAGATCGAATTATTTTAATTACCGGTGCTGGCGATGGAATTGGCCGAGCTGCAGCTCTGACTTATGCCCTACATGGCGCAACCGTTGTACTGCATGGTAGAACATTAAATAAACTAGAAGTTATTTATGATGAAATTGAAAGTCTAGGTGCACCGCAACCAGCAATTTTACCATTACAGCTTTCGAGCGCTTCTGACCGTGATTATGATTTTTTAGTCGATACCCTTGAGAAACAGTTTGGGCGTCTTGACGGTATTTTGCATAATGCAGGTATTTTAGGTGAACGCGTTGAGCTGGCACATTATCCATCGGAAGTATGGGATGATGTCATGGCAGTTAACTTACGCGCCCCTTTTGCATTAACTCAAGCGCTATTACCACTTTTGCAGAAATCAGAAAATGCCTCTGTCGTATTTACCAGCTCTGGCGTAGGCCGTGAAGCACGTGCTTTATGGGGTGCATATTCTGTCTCAAAAATTGCAATTGAAGCGGTCAGCAAAATTTTTGCAGCGGAGAATACTTATCCAAATATCCGCTTTAACTGCATTAATCCAGGCGCGACACGTACTGCAATGCGTGCTAAAGCCTATCCACAAGAAGATCCGAAAACACTACCTACACCAGAGTCGATCTTGCCTGCTTATCTCTATTTAATGGGTGAAGACAGCTTGGCGCTCAATGGTCAAAGTATCGATGCACAGGATTAAAAAGTTAAAGATGAAAAGCTAAAGAAAATTACAGCCGATCATCAAATCTGGCTTGCCTATACCTGAAAAGATATATACAAGCCTTTTTTATTATTGATAAAAACTCTTGATCTATCCGTAATTTTAATTGAACCATTAAATGATCTTCACAGTTTCTCTGCATTTTGCGCGTAGAGTATTCAACATGAGAGACATCAGATGTAAACGAGGGTGCATCATGAAAAAGTTGTTCACAATCTTAACCCTTTCCATAGCCGTACTCACTACAAGTATGGCGAGCTTTGCTGATCCTCCTTTTGACCGAGGCCATGGCCACAAAGGTCCTAAAGGTGGAGGACCACGCGGTGAATGGAACGATCGTGGGCCAGGATTTGGACGTGATCATGATGAAGATCGTGTCCGTGACGAACGCCGTATGCGCGAGGAACGTGGTTTTGAACGGCTTAAACAGCATCGCTGGCAGCCTGGCTATGTCATGCCACAGCACTATCGTGGTAATGGCTACAAAGTCGACTATAAAGACAGTAACTTGCCGAAACCAGGCCGCAGTCAACAATGGTACAAAATCAATAATGACTATATTTTAGTCGACACTGATTCTAATAGTATTGTTAGTATTCGTGGTTTTTAAAACGATAGATCCTCGCTATCGCTGAATAAAAAAGGATAAAGCCTCTGGGTTTTATCCTTTTTTTATTACTTATATATTTTAAAAATAAAAAGATTTTTTATAGTCTTACACTTCGTATTTTCTTAATTTCTTCTTATTTCATCGTTAGTTTTCACATTTATTCTTCGTAGCCTCCACGATTTATCTGTAATTGTTCACTAATCTTTAGTTATTGAAATTTAATTCCTTATTTGAGGTTTACGATGAAAAAACTAACAACAGCAATTGTTCTTTCACTCAGTGGTTTAGTTGCAACAACAGCAATGGCAGCACCTAACGATCATAATCACCATGGCAATTACCAAAACCATGAAGTAAAAACAGTTAAAGTGATTAAAAAAGATGACCATCGCAATGTATGGCGAGCAGGTCAGGTTGTACCCCGTGAATATCAACACTCACGTTACGTGATTGACTATCGTCAACATCAGAAATTAACTAAACCGGGTCGCTACCAGAAATGGTACAAAGTGAACGGAAATTATGTGCTGGTAAATGAACAAAGCCACAAAATCATTAGAGTTGTTCACTAATTCTAAAATTCTTTAAACACCCAAACTCTGATTTGGGTGTTTTTTTATCTAAAACATGCGGCTTTAATCTTTTTTGTTTAGAATCATCTCTATATCTTTTTGCTGTTGATTCGAGATCGGTATGCCAAGCAAGTCTTTAGAAAAGTCGCATAATAACACCCAGCATTATGTACACTGGTTTCGACACTCAGCGCCCTACATTAATGCTCACCGCGATAAAACATTCGTATTGATGTTTGGTGGTGAAGCAGTCCGTCATCCTAATTTCGAACATATCATTCACGATATTGCTTTATTACACTCTCTTGGTATCCGTTTAATTCTCGTGCACGGCGCACGTCCGCAAATTAATCAAAATCTTAAAGAAAAAGGAATTGAAACCCCTTTTTATGACAACTGCCGCATTACTACACGTGAATCTTTAGGCTGTGTCATGAGTGCCGTAGGTTCCATTCGCCTAGAAATTGAAGCATTGCTTTCTATGGGCTTAGCGAACTCTCCAATGTACGGCGCTCGAATAGATGTGATATCGGGTAATTTTGTGACTGCTAAACCTTATGGCATTCGTGATGGAATGGATTTCCAGCTCACAGGTGAAGTTCGCTCTATTGATACCGATGCGATTGATCGACACCTCGATAATCATAATATTGTGCTACTGGGACCAACAGGTTATTCCACTACAGGCGAAGTATTTAACTTAAGAGCAGAAGAAGTTGCGACCAAAACTGCAACTTATTTAAAAGCAGATAAACTCATTTTTCTTGGGGAACAACAAGGGCTTCTTAATGAGGATGAACAAATATTACGTGAGTTAAGCCCACATCAACTCGACTACTATATTCAACAATACCAAACTATTAGTCCGACACTCACTTTACATTTGCAACAAGCCAAAAAAGCGTCTTTATCTGGCGTACATCGCGTACATCTTATTTCATATGCCTATGATGGCGCTCTTCTTCAAGAGTTATTTACTCGAGATGGTATAGGGACCATGATTACCGATGCACATTATGAAGAGGTTCGTACAGCCCATATCCAAGATGTGGGTGGTTTAATGAATTTATTACGCCCTTTAGAAGAAGAAGGCATCTTGGTTTATCGTTCACGTGAACGTCTGGAGCAAGAAATCAGCCAGTTTGCTGTCATTGAACGCGACGGTATGATTCTAGCGTGTGCTGCACTTTATCCAATTCCGACTGAATTTAACGAAACTCGTTCTGCAGAAATTGCCTGTGTTGCCGTACATCCAAGTTATCGTAAATCAAACCGTGGTAGCCAAATTCTGCAATTCCTTGAAGAAAAAGCCAGAGAACAAGGTATTCGTCAATTATTCGTTTTAACAACGCGTACCGCTCACTGGTTTTTAGAACATGGTTTCCATCAAGTCAGTGTTGATGAGTTACCAAATGCCCGTCAGGCACTTTATAACTATCAAAGGAATTCTTTAGTGTTTAAAAAGCTGCTCCCTTAGCCTTTGCTCTTTTTAAGATATTCTTATTTCAGATAAGCTTAGTTAAAAAAGTACAACCATAAATGCTATTAATTTATGGTTGTACTTTTTTTAAATCTCTATTTTTAATGTTTTAATATTTTTTATTTTATTTACATCAACTTACTCACAATTCATTAAATATATTTCCTTTAGATAAATCACTTTTTTGCATAAGTTTATAGCCTATTGTTTTTAGCTTTTTTTTGCATAAATAAAGACCGAATACTTATTTTTTCTGAAATAAAAATCCCTTTAGGGTATCTGCTCATCCAATTATTTTTTCTTTTTCTCTTTCGGGGAGCACGAAATCTCATGGCACTTTTCAACACCACTTCATGGGCAAAATATTCAGTCATCGCAGCCAGCCTTACAGGAGTGATGATGCTAAGTGGTTGTGCCAAAAAAGAGGAACAAGCCACCACAACTTTAAATATTGGCTATCAAAAATATGGCATCCTTCCTATTTTAAAGGCCCGTGGTGACCTAGAAAAAGTACTAAAAGATCAAGGCGTGCAAGTAAAATGGGTTGAGTTTCCTGCTGGCCCTCAATTGCTTGAAGGTCTAAATGTAGGGAGTGTTTCACTTGGTGAAGCAGGTGAAGCACCACCCATCTTTGCTCAAGCTGCCAATCCAAATTTAGTCTATGTCGCAAACCAACCCGCTGCCCCAAAAGCAGAAGCACTATTGGTACAAAAAGACTCTCCAATCCACTCTATTAAAGATTTAAAAGGCAAACGTGTTGCTCTTAATAAAGGTTCGAATGTTCATTACCTATTATTAAAAGTTCTAGAGGCCAACAACTTAAGCTTAAGTGATATTCAACCAGTTTATTTACCGCCATCAGACGCACGTGCTGCATTTGAAAAGGGTGCAGTAGATGCATGGGTCATTTGGGATCCGTTCTTTGCAGCAGCTGAACATCAAATTCAAGCTCGAGTTTTAGCAACAGGTGAAAATTTAGTAAGCAATCATCAGTTCTATTTAGCTGACCGTAAGTTTGCAGAAAACAATCCGAAAGTTCTCAACACAGTTGTACAGACACTTAATCAGACAACTGAATGGGTCAGCACACATCAAGATGAAGCTGCCAAGCTACTCGAAAAACCTACAGCACTTGAGTTTGATGTACTCAAAACCTCCATTTCACGTATGGGTTTTGGAGTTCAGCCAATCTCTGACAAGGTGGCACAAGAACAACAACAAGTAGCTGATGCCTTTTATGCGCAAAAGCTCATTCCTAACAAGCTCACCATTCAAGATGCCATTTTAAAACTGAAATAAACCCAGCTTGGGCACAGCTTAAATAATCATATAAATGCTGTGCCTGACCTCAAGGGGAACAAGGATATCAATATGCAACATCAGTCATTTTTCAATAAAAGTCAGTGGGTCCAGTTAGCTAAACGAATTAGCGCAGTCACTGTACTAGGTTTAACAATTGCAGCGCCAGCTTGGGCAATTGATCCAACTGTGAAAGAACTTCGTATTGGTTTTCAAAAAAGCTCTATTAATTTTGCGATTGCCAAACAGCAAAAATTATTTGAACAAGAATTTCCAAATGCCAAAGTTACTTGGAATGAGTTCCCTGCTGGCCCACAAATTTTAGAAGCTTTAGCTGTCGGTTCACTTGATGTTGGAGTCACTGGAGATACCCCACCAGTCTACGCACAAGCAGCTGGCAAGCCTTTATATTACATTGCTTATGAAGCGGCTAAACCGCTGGCATCGGCAATTTTAGTTCCTAAAAACTCACAACTGAAACAGCTTAAAGACCTTAAAGGCAAACGTATTGCGCTGCAAAAAGGTTCCAGTTCACACTATTTACTTGTACAAGCCGTACGTAAAGCAGGCCTAAACTGGAGCGACATTACTCCAATTTGGCTTACTCCTGCCGATGCTCGCGCTGCATTCCAAAAAGGTGCCGTTGATGCATGGGCAATTTGGGACCCTTACTTCGCTTCAGCACAACTAGAAGACCAAGCCCGTGTTCTTGCATCAGGTAAAGGCTTAAGCCCGAATTATACCTTTTACTTAGCAGCTCCAGATTTTGTTAAACAACATCCGAAAGCGGTTTCCGGACTCATCAAACAAATCAATCAAGCTGACAAATGGGTTCAAAGCCATCAAGCAGAAACGGCAAGTGCTATTGGTCAAAGTACAGGCCTTAAGCCTGCGACCAGTGACTTATTCATTAAACGTCGTCCACGCCCATCATCGGCAGCGCCACTCAACAGCAAAGTTATTGCTGAGCAACAGCAGCTCGCAGACATTTTTACCCAACAAGGCATCATTCCAAAACCAATCAGCATCAAACAAGCTGTTTGGATTGCCAAGTAATTTCAATAGACATATAGGTAATGCACATGAAAATTTTCTGGTTTATTCCTACCCACGGTGATAGTCGCTATTTAGGTACAAGTAAAGGCGCTCGTCAGGTTGACCATGCCTATATGAAGCAAATTGCTGTGGCAGTAGATAATTTAGGTTATGAAGGCGTACTTATTCCAACGGGTCGTTCATGTGAAGACCCATGGATTGTAGCGGCTAGCCTCATTGACGCAACTCAACACCTTAAGTTTTTAGTTGCGTTACGTCCGGGTGTAACCACACCAGCTTTGGCAGCACGTATGGCTGCAACATTCGACCGTTTATCGAATGGTCGCGTGTTACTCAACCTAGTGACTGGTGGTGATGAAGCTGAACTTCGCGGTGATGGATTATATGAAGATCACTCAACACGTTATCAAACAGCCAATGAATATGTAAAAATCTGGCGTGAAATTTTGACGCGTTCACATACGGGTGAAGCATTTACCTTTCACGGCGAACGTTTACAAGTTGATGATGCAAAACTGCTTTACCCACCTGTTCAAAAGCCTTATCCACCACTTTGGTTTGGCGGTTCTTCAGACGTCGCTGTCGACTTGGCCGCTGAGCAAGTCGATACGTACCTCACGTGGGGTGAGCCACCAGAAGCAGTCAAACAAAAGATCGAACATGTCCGTGCCAAAGCTGAGGCTAAAGGCCGTAAATTAACTTATGGTATTCGCTTACATGTCATTGTTCGCGAAACCAATGAACAAGCATGGGCAGCAGCTAACGAACTTATCCAATATCTTGATGATGCGACCATTGCTGCCGCACAGAAAAAATTTGCACAAATGGACTCTGTCGGTCAACAACGTATGGCAGCTCTTCACGGCGGTAACCGCGACAAGCTTGAAGTATCTCCAAATCTCTGGGCAGGTATTGGCTTAGTCCGTGGCGGTGCGGGTACAGCACTTGTAGGTGACCCTGAAACAGTCGCTGCCCGTATTCAGGAATATGCTGACTTAGGTATTGATACCTTTATTTTCTCGGGCTACCCGCACCTTGAAGAGTCAATCCGTTTTGCAGAGTTAGTATTCCCTCTACTACCAATCGAAACCCGAGCGAAACTTGCTCAGCCAAATCTAACTGGTCCCTTCGGTGAGATTATTGCCAACAACTATGTTCCCGACGAGAAGAAGCAAAATAGTTCCGTCAAGGAGCCTGCATGAGTAAAGATGAAAGTATTGTTTCACGTGGAACAAAACAAATCGGGCAGCATTTGCTGCCTTGGATTTTCCCGATCATCCTATTGATTGTCTGGCAAATTGCATCGAGTTCTGGTCTTTTAGAAAGCCGTATTTTGCCGGCACCCACGGCAGTCATTTCCGCTTTTTGGCACTTACTCGTTAGCGGAGAATTATGGCATCACGTTAAGGTCAGTGCAGGTCGCGCTTTGCTTGGGCTTTTAATTGGGGGCGGATTGGGTTTGCTATTGGGTTTACTTAATGGCTCTTCTCGATTTGCATCTACCCTACTCGATACAACCTTGCAAATGATTCGTAACATCCCAGCATTAGCACTTATTCCACTCGTTATCTTGTGGTTCGGTATTGATGAAACAGCAAAATTATTTTTAGTTGCAGTAGGTGTTTTTTTCCCAATTTATATCAACACCTATCACGGTATCCGGTCAGTTGACCCTCAATTGATTGAGATGGGTAAAAGCTACGGACTTTCTCGCTGGCAACTTTACAAAGAAATTATTCTTCCAGGTGCGATGCCTTCTATTTTAGTCGGTTTACGCTTTGCTTTGGGTCTGGTTTGGGTATTGCTGATTGTTGCTGAAACCATTTCTGCTCAAGCAGGTATTGGTTATATGACCATGAATGCACGTGAGTTTTTACAAACAGATGTGGTACTGGTCGGTATTCTTCTTTACGCCTTACTAGGCAAACTGGCAGATGTCTTAGCACAGATTTTAGAGCGCTATTTACTACGTTGGCACTCTGGATATCAGAAATAAGGGAGCTTAAAACATGACAAATCTGAATTTAAATATTAATCAGAATGACGTGCAGCTCATTCCTGAAGAGCCAACAGAATCACAAGAGCCTACGTTAGGCGCAGAGATTCTGATTGAGCAGCTGTATAAATTTTATGGTGAGGTTAAGGTTCTTGAAGATCTTGACTTACACATCCAACCTGGTGAATTTTTAGCAATTGTTGGTCGAAGTGGCTGTGGTAAAAGCACCTTACTACGTTTAATTGCCCAACTTGAAAAAGCCAGTTTTGGAGAAATTAAATTTAAGTCTGCTCGCCATTTGCGTGAAGGCATTACCAATGATGATATTCGAGTTATGTTCCAAGATCCTCGTTTACTTCCTTGGAGAAATATTCTTCAAAATGTTCAACTTGGACTACCAAAATCGCAACATGCTTTAGCTGAAGAGTTACTAGAAAAAGTTGGTTTAAAAGAAAAATCAGGACAATGGCCTTCACAACTCTCTGGTGGCCAGCGACAACGTACAGCTTTAGCACGCGCACTGTCACATACGCCACGCATTTTGTTGTTAGATGAGCCTTTGGGTGCATTAGATGCCCTAACCCGTCTTGAGATGCAAAGCTTGATTGAGCGCTTGTGGAAAGAGCAAGGTTTTACTGCCATTTTAGTGACACATGATGTAAGTGAAGCAGTGCAATTAGCTGACCGTATTATCTTATTAGATAAAGGTCAGATTGCTCAAAGTTTCCAAGTTAATTTGCCACGCCCACGCAAAAAGAGCATTAGTTTTGCCCAACTTGAGCAACAAGTACTCGATGCTGTTTTGGCAACTTAGGTTTGCAATGAGTAATAAGAACCGTTCAACCGAAAAATGCCCAATTTACGAGCAATAAAGCTGCTGTTTTATTGCTCTTTTTTAGGGCGAAATTTTAAAAATATTTTTAAGAATAACAATAAACTAGTTAAATTCTTTATTTTTTGCACAATAGTATATCTATTACGCAAATAACTAGCCGTTTTTTGATTAAAAAAGCAAGACACCTGTGCACAAATCAAACAATTTCCCTTACAATGGGAATATTATTTTTTTAATTATGCAGCAGATGGAACAAAAAAAGAGTACCCAAAAGCGCAATCAGCTTCTTGCTGCCGCCCTTGACGTATTTTCGGTCTATGGGTTCACTGGCGCAAGTCTGGATGAAATTGCCCAACTCGCCGACATGCATAAGTCGAATATTTTCTATTACTACGAAAATAAAGAGTCTTTATATGTAGAAGTGCTCACAACTGTTTTACAAAAATGGTTGGCTCCCTTACAAACATTAGAATCTGAATTAGAACCAGCCGAAGCCTTATCTCACTATTTAATACAAAAAATCGAACTGTCTCGTAGCCAACCGAAAGCATCTAGATTGTTTGCATTAGAAATAATTCAAGGCGCTCCGCATATTTTACCTATTCTCAAAGGACCATTAAAAAAACTATTTAAGCGTAAAGCTAAAGTCATTCAGACTTGGCAAGAAGAAGGAAAGATTTCACCAGATATCGATCCAGAATTATTAATTTTAAACATTTGGGGCCTTACGCAAAACTATGCAGATTTTGCAACCCAAATGGAAATGGTGACCGGAAAAACTCTTCGTAACCGAAGCATGTTCCAACGCTCAATTGAGCACACAGTACACCTGATGCTCTACGGCGTATTGCCTCGTTAAAACCCAAAAAAGATCGGCAAACTTGCCGATCTTTTTTTAGAAATGATTTTGATAAAGGGCCAAAAGTTTTTGGGCACCTAATAATAAATTTTCTTCCCAATCTAGATGTGCAGTGTCATCTGCTCCATCAGTAATATACTTCACCGAAATCAAGCGAACTCCTAGCTTATGGCAGACTTTGGCTAAGGCATACCCTTCCATATCCACCACATCACAAGCTACTTTTGGCTGGCCTGTTTCAAATGAATCGCCAGTACCACAAATCCCCTTTGGCAAATCAGCAAAATGTGGTTGAAGGTGAATTTCAGCTGGCAAGTGATCATCTAACGGCGTTACACCTACTTCAAACCCTAACGGTGAAACATCCATATCACGTTGTACAAAAGTCTTCACCTCGACCAAATCATGTCGATTAAAAGCAGAGCTTCCTGCTGTACCCAAATTAATTAAAGTTTTACACCCTGTTTTTTGAATAACCTCAAATGCTTTAAAAGCAGCATTAATCTTGCCAATACCACTGTAATGGACTTCAACACCTGCCTGTTCAAATAAACCTTTAGATTCATTAGGAAGTGCCATAATTAAAGCAATATCAGTGTTCATTCAAAAAGCTCAAATCAAAATTAAATAAAATTAGAAAATAAGTATAAATCAGGTGCAAAAGCTTTTTGCACCTTTTCATAATCACTGCATTTTTTGTTGTAAAGCGATTAAGCATGGAGAAAAGAACAGTTGACCACTATATGCTCCTGCTAGCGTTTTCTTCATTACAACGCCCCACATCGTCAATAATAGAATACTCAATGCCACAGCAACGTATTGTAAAAATACAATTTCAACCTGATGTCCTAAATTAAATAGCGCCAGAATAAATACACCTAATGGAAAGGTTAAGCCCCACCAACCTAAGTTGAATGGAATACCTGTCTTTGCATGACGAAGCGTTGTTAAGATTGCTAGACCAAGCCACCATAACCCGAAACCTAAAAGCACCAGACTGCCCACGATTCCTAAAGCTTGAAAGACATTCGCGAATTGGTCAAATCCTACATTTGGCGCCACTCTTTGTGCCTGTTGCCCTAGCAACAATAATCCTAAAGCACCTGTACCAATCGGACCTAAAGAGAGCCAGCTAGAAATAGCGACTTCTTTTTCAGGTAACTGATGTAAAGCCATACGCAACATTAAAATTGTCAAAATAGCGAATGCCGGTAAAACAGAAATTCCCCAGAGTACATAACCAGCCAGTAATAAATGAAAGCTATGCAAATCTGCTGGTAAATGAGCTACTAACATTCCCGCAGAGCTTGCAGCCACCTCACAGGCAACCACAGGTAAAAGCCAGATTGCAGTCATAGTATGTAACTGATGGTTCTGACGGCTAAACATGCAAAACGGCACAATCCACGCAATTGCTAGAGCTAAAAATACATCGATGTACCATAAAGCTTGGGCAATATGGATTGCCACTTCACCGTAAAGCCCAATACCAAAGCTTAAGAAACCATTTAGTATAGTAGCTAACCCCATCGGAATAGCACCTAAAAACAAGCTCATATTTGGATGCTTAAATATTTGCTTCGCTTCATGAGGGAAAAGCAACCACCGTAATAAATAGAGACCTGAAAAAACACTAAATAGGACAATATTAAATTGCCATAACCAGGTTGCTAGCATGAATAAAAATGATTGAGCAAAAGGAAGCTGAATTAAAATCATACTTACCACACCAGTACCCATAGTCGCTGTAAACCAATTTGGGGTAAAATGTCGTATAACATCTTTGCTTTGATTTAATTGGTAAAAGGGTTTTTTCATCTTAATTCTCTAATCAAAGAGTGGATGAAAATATAGTAGAGCAAATAATCAATAAGAAAAACTGATTTATTTTTATTTAATTCATCAATATTTTAAATATAAAGAATATTCATATTGAAAAATAACTGAGTAAAAACACAACAACAAGACGAATCTGTGAGATTATGGCAATATATAGCCCTTGCAAAAATAGCCATATTTTAAGTTCATGAAACTGCTTCGTCTTAATGCGTTATCGCCCAATTTTCAGTTACCACCAACAGCGGTAACTATTGGTAATTTTGATGGTGTCCATTTAGGTCACCAAGCGATGATTGCTCAACTCAAAAAAATTGCTGCAGCACAAGGCTTAAAAACATTGGTCATGATTTTTGAGCCACAACCTCTTGAGTTCTTTCAAGGCTACGATGCTCCTCCTCGTATTAATTCATTACGGGAAAAAGTCGAATATCTAGCCGAACTTGGAGTAGATTACATTGCGGTTGCTAAATTTGATCAACACTTTCGAAGCATGAGTGCTACTGAATTTGCCGATTTATTAAAAGACAAATTAAACGCACAAGCTTTGGTTTTAGGTGATGATTTCCATTTCGGCAAAGACCGTCAAGGCAATAGCGAATTTTTAAAAGATTACGGATTTGGGGTCACCAACTTACATACCATTGAACTCGAAGGTGAACGTGTAAGTTCAACTCGTATTCGTCAGGTACTTCAGGTAGGAAATCTTGCCTTAGCCGCTAAATTATTAGGCCGTCCATACAGTATTACTGGACGTGTTCAATATGGTGACCAGATTGGACGAACTCTCGATTTTCCAACCATTAACGTTCGCCTCAACCGCCATAAACCTTGTTTAAATGGCATTTATGGGGTTGAAGTCATTTGCGAAACAACTTCGTTAACTCAAAAAGTACTTCAGGACGCACCTGAAAAACCAGGAATTGCCGGATATCATGAAAACAGCCTATATGGCGCGGGTCATGTTGGTACACGTCCAGCTATTCAGCAAGAACATCCAGAGTGGAGATTAGAGGTACATTTCCCTGATGTTTCTGCTAATCTGTATGGCTTATTTATGCGGGTGACTTTTCTTCACTATCTTCATGGTGAATTGAACTACCCTTCGCTTGAAGCACTTAAGGCAGGAATTGATAATGACGTGCATCAGTTACGACAATATCGTAACGACACGACACAATTTCCTTTTTAATTCGAATTTTGATTGTAAAACATGTCGGCTCCCAAGCTGATTAAACTGGATGAAAACTTGCATGAGCGATAAGCAAACTCCTGAGAATGCAGTGGACTACAAAGCCACGCTAAACCTGCCAGATACTCAATTTGCAATGAAAGCAAATTTGGCAGTACGTGAAGTGAAATGGTTAGAAGAGTGGTATACCGACAACATTTATCAGCAGATTCGTGCATCGCGTATTGGCAAGAAAAAATATATTTTGCATGATGGCCCTCCATATGCGAACGGTACAATTCACTTAGGCCATGCGGTCAACAAAGTACTCAAAGACGTTATTGTAAAAAGCCGTACTCTGTCAGGTTTCGATGCGCCTTATGTACCGGGCTGGGACTGTCATGGTTTGCCAATCGAACTAAAAGTTGAAGAAAAAGTAGGTAAAGTTGGCGAAAAAGTTGACGCGGCTACTTTTCGTAAACTTTGCCGTGAATACGCACTAAAACAAATTGATTTACAGCGTAATGACTTTAAACGTCTAGGTATTTTAGGTGACTGGGATAATCCTTATCTCACCATGAACTATAAACAAGAAGCCGATATCGTTCGTGCTTTAGGTTTAATTCAAAAAAATGGTCATATCCAGCCGGGCTTAAAGCCAGTGAACTGGTGTATGGACTGTGGTTCGGCGCTTGCTGAAGCTGAAGTTGAATACGAAGATAAAAAATCTGACGCAATTGATGTTGGTTTTGGTGTTGTCGATCTAAAAGACTTAAGTACTCGTTTAAATGTAGACGTTCAAGATCCAACTGATATTGTGATCTGGACCACTACACCATGGACATTGCCTGCGAACCAAGCCGTTGCTTTGCACGCCGAAATTGAATATCAATTGGTACAAGTGACTACTGAGCGTGGTAAGCAAAACTTCATTCTTGCTAAAGACCTTGTTGCTTCAGCAATTGAACGCTATAAACTTGAAAATCCAGTAGTTTTAGCAGACTTTACTGGTAGCAAACTTGAAAACCTTACATTACAACATCCTTTACTTACCGATCGTCAAGTTCCGGTGATTTTAGGTGAACACGTTATTGCAACAAGTGGTACAGGTGCAGTACATACCGCTCCTGGCCATGGTGCAGACGACTATAAAGTAGGTCTTCAATATAACCTTACAGTAGATAATCCAGTGGGTGGTAATGGTGTTTATTTACCAACTGCTCCAATCTATGCTGGTGAGCACATCTATAAAGCCAATCCAAAGATTATCGAAGCTTTGGGTGCTGTAGGCCGTTTATGGGCACATCAACCAATCAAACACAGTTACCCGCACTGCTGGCGTCATAAAACCCCTATTATTTTCCGTGCAACCCCTCAATGGTTTATTAGCATGGATCAAAAGGGTTTACGTGAAGGTGCCATTAATGCAATTGAAAACGATATCGAGTTTGTACCGAACTGGGGTAAAAACCGTATCGAATCAATGATTGAAGGACGTCCAGATTGGTGTATCTCACGTCAACGTACTTGGGGTGTGCCAATTCCATTCTTCGTGCATAAAGATACGAACGAATTACACCCTCGTACACCTGAATTAATCGAAGAAGTTGCTAAACTTATCGAACAAGAAGGTATCGAAGCATGGTTCAAACGTGATGCGAAAGACTTCATTGGTGAAGATGCTGAACAATATAATGCTATTCGCGATACCCTCGATGTATGGTTCGATTCTGGTACAACGCATTACGCTGTACTTGAACAACGTGAAGATCTAGAAAGTCCTGCCGATTTATATTTAGAAGGTTCAGACCAACACCGTGGTTGGTTCCAGTCTTCTTTATTAACTTCTATGGCAATTCACAATCGTGCACCATACAAAGCATTGTTAACACATGGCTTTACGGTTGATGAAAATGGTCGTAAGTTATCGAAATCTTTAGGCAACTATATTCCGCTTGAAGAAATCATCAAACAGCTTGGTGCTGATGGTTTACGCTTATATGTAGCTTCTAGTGACTATCGCTATGAAATCGCGGCATCTAAAGAAATCTTTAGCCGTGTAAGTGATAGCTACCGTCGTATTCGTAATACATTACGTTTCTTGCTTGCTAACTTAAATGGTTTCAAACCAAGCACAGATGCTTTGGCAGTAGATGACCTCATCGCTCTCGACCAATACATCTTGCAGCGTGCGAATGAAGTACAACAAACGATTATCACTGCCTATGAAGAAATGAACTTCCATGTGGTGTGTAGTGCGTTAACAAGCTTCTGTATTAATGACTTAGGTGGTTTCTACCTAGACATTATCAAAGATCGTCAGTACACCACTAAAGCAGATTCTCAGGCACGTCGTTCTGCACAAACAGCGCTTTACCATATTGTCCAAGCATTTATCCGTTGGATGAGCCCAATCTTAAGCTTCACCGCTCAAGAAGCTTGGCCACTCATTCCAGAACAAACTGAAAAGTATGTATTTACTTCAGAATGGTACGACTTGCCGGTTCCATCAAAAGCAAACTTGCTTTCTGAAGAAGATTGGCAAACATTGATTAGCGTAAAATCTGCAGTAAATAAACAGATTGAAGCAGCGCGTAACGCTAAACTTGTCGGCAGTAATCTTTCAGCCAAAGTTGAACTTTGGGCAAATGAATCATTACAAACAGTTTTAAACCAACTGGCTGATGAACTCCGTTTTGTTCTTATTACTTCGGAAGTAGTAGTACATCCATTTGCTGAACAAGGTGAAGCAACTGAAATGGAAGGCTTACGTGTACAAATATCTGCAGCTGAAGGTGAAAAATGCGCACGTTGCTGGCATGTCCTTCCAGATGTAAATACACATGCCGATCATCCTGGTTTATGTGGTCGTTGTATTGTGAACGTCACTGGTCGTGGCGAAGTGAGAAAATATGCCTAATTCACAAGCTAAAAAAGGCTTATTCCTGTTTTATCCACACAACCTAATTTGGCTTGGACTTTCTGTCCTTGCCATTGTGTTGGATCAATGGACAAAATGGATTGCAAGTACACATCTGAACTACGCGGATCCATTACCTGTGCTTCCATTTTTAAACTGGACACTATTACATAACTATGGTGCAGCTTTTAGCTTTTTATCTGATGCAGGAGGATGGCAACGCTATTTCTTCACATCTTTAGCAGGCTTAGTTTCAGTTCTTTTTGTATTTTGGTTGCTTCGTATGCCTAAAAAAATGGTGGTGCTCCCTGTAGCCATCGCTTTAATTTTAGGTGGAGCATTAGGCAATTTAATTGATCGTATTACTTTGGGCTATGTGGTCGATTTCATTCATGTCTATTACCAAAATCATCACTTTCCAGCTTTTAATATTGCGGACAGTGCCATTACCCTAGGTACCATCTTGCTACTCATCGATACATTCTTCCTTGAGAAGCAACGTAACCAAAATTCGGATGCATAATATGACCGAAATTATCCAACCTAACGAAGAAATTCGTATTACAGACGGCTCTAAAGTCGATCTACACTTTTCTGTTGCTATTGAAAATGGTGTAGAAATCGATAATACACGTAACCGTGAAGAACCAGTTACTCTTACTATTGGTGACGGAAATCTTTTACCAGGTTTTGAAAAAGCATTATTTGGTTTACGTGCAGGTGATCGTCGTACGGTACATCTTCCGCCAGAAGATGCATTTGGCCCATGGAATCCAGAAAACATTCAAACTTTCGATACGGTTAAGTTTGAACAACGCCCTATTCCTGGCCATATGATTGAGTTTGAAGATAAGGCAAAAACAACCTTATTCGGTGTAGTGAAGTCGGTTAATGACGACATTACAGAAATTGATTTTAATCACCCGTTAGCAGGGAAAAACATTACCTTTGAAGTAGAAATATTCAAGGTAACGCCCGAAGGCCAACAAGGTATTAAACTCATGTAAATAAAAAAGCCCTCTAAATGAGGGCTTTTTTATTATTCAATTTTTTATTGATGACATAAGAATCCTTACAAATTCTATATTCTCTCCCACCTATATAATGAATTAAGTTATAAGTATAAAAATCCTTGGGAAACATACATGCTGGTCTATATTATCGTAGGAAGTGTTCGTGAAGGACGTACAGCAATTAAAGTTGCCGATTGGCTAGAAACCACAATTCCAACATTGGATCTAAACGATTTCCAAACTGAAGTCGTCGATTTAAAAGAATGGGATTTACCTCTTTTTTCAGGCTCTCACCCACCCGCCACTGGAATTTATGATCAACCTAAACAACAAGAATGGGCAAACAAAATTGCTCAAGCAGATGCTTTTATCTTTATTAGCCCAGAATACAACCATGGTTACAGTCCAGCCTTAAAAAATGCTCTCGACTATGTTGGTAAAGAATGGAGCGATAAACCTGCTGCATTTATTGGTTATGGTTCAACTAATGGCTCTCGCTCTATTAGCCAAATACGTCAAGTCACCTCAAGTTTAAGTATTGTTGACCCGAATGCTGTGATAGAGATACGAGATATATTTAAACGTAATAAAGATGAAAAATTCGAAGCTAATGAATTTGAAGTAAAAGGACTTCAATCAATTGTTGAAAAACTACAGAAATATCATTTAGCTTAAAAACAAAAGGCCTCTAATTAAATAAAAGAGGCCTTTATTTATAGTTTCATAAACTCTTTAAGTAATTCACTATATCTATATTACTAGCCATTTCTGCAAGCTGTAGTGCTGTGTATTCACTCTTATAATCGACAAGAGCTCCCTTTTCGACTAATAGTTTAACCACCTCTAGATGATCATTCTCGGCAGCTGCTTGTAGAGCACTATAGCCGTCATCATCTGTCTGATTAGGATCTTGTCCTTCTAAAAGTAATTGCTCTACTTCATCTAGATCGCCTAAAGAAGCCCAATAGACCAATTCGGGGAGAGAGAGTTCTTCATCGTCTTCAGGTATTGAAGAGAAGGAATTAATTTTCACGTAAACACCTAAATATAAGAAACTTCATCGTTATTATATTCATAGAACACAGCTAGTATACAAATCTGATTTTGAATCAGTATTTTTATTCTACTTTTCCTTTAATTCCTAAAGCTTTATTTTCGTCATTTAATTCAGACATAAAAAAACACCCTCAACTGTAAAGTTGAGGGTGTTTAGAATAATGAGCTGGCGAT
>NZ_JAVQNT010000033.1:0-133002 GCF_031799075.1 Acinetobacter sp. V91_7 | reverse complement strand
GAGCGTCTGCCTTACAAGCAGAATGTCGGCGGTTCGATCCCGTCAGCGCCCACCATTATTTCATTCCGAAAGTTAAATTTTTCCAATATTTAAATTGCTTATTTATTTGTAATTCTTAATCTTTATTTGAATTCTTTATCTAAGTCACTCTAAATTTAGTTGTTCTATTTTAAAGCTCAATGTTTATATCTCCAATTAACTGAAAATCATTAGTTAAGTTATTTCTTATTTGGATAAATTACTTTTGTGTTATTTAATTTGGGCTATAGGTTTAAAACCTAACAGTGTTTAAAAGTGATTGCCTGAGTTATAGACTAAAATTATTTCACATAAAATTTTCTTAAAAAATTTATTTTATATTTTTATTGAATAGACTTTTCTTATATTAAATTTGCCATGTAATGACTCAAATAGAGTTTTATATATTTCTGCCCTCTATTTTTGAATCCTAATAAATCTATTTCTAACCAGTGATAATACTTTCTTACATAAAAAAAACTGCTATTTTTTAATAGCAGTTTTGAAATAAGTCATTCTTAATATTCGTTAAAAAACCATCCACTTGCAAAAGCGAAATATTCTCGTAACCAAGAATTGTAGCGAGTAGCTAATGGTGTTTCAGCCGCCACTGTATAAACTTGCGTATAACCTTGTTTTTTAGCAATAGCTGCTGCTCGTGGAGTGTGGAAATCGCTTGTCACAATAGCAATCGGTTGGTCTAGGGTAATGTGGTGCTGTGCTAATAGTGGTTTACTATTCATTAGATTAAGTTCAGTACTTGTACTTTTATCTTCAAGTATCATTCGTTCTTTTGCTAAATGATAATGTTGTTCTAGATAACGCGACATCACTAATGCTTCGCTTTCCTTTTCTGAAAAATCAAGACCTCCCGTTACAACAACTTTTGCTTGGAGCTGTTTTAGAGCAATAGGGGCGGCTGTATCTAAACGTTTTGCAAGAGTTTTGGATGGTTGACCATTTTCAACGCCACTACCTAAAACAATGATTGCATTTACTGGAGGGAGATTTTGACTTGTCTCTTTATTCTCTTTAATAAAATCAAAGAAATAGCCTAAGCTAATTAGCCATATCCAGAGGCATAACCATCCAAAACGCCAAAGTGTGTGTAAGCGATAGTGATAGAAGAAGAAACGCTCTAAATGATAATAGAATAAAGAATAGAGACAGAAGAAAGCGCCTAAAATTAAAGGGATAATTGTGCCAACATTAATTTTATTGAGACAAATTAGAACCAATCCATCTAGAAATAAAATCGAACCAATGATTGCTAAGAAAATACGGATCCACTTACTGACTTGCATTGTGTTTACAGTTGCAATTTAAATTGCAGACAGTTTATGCAAAATCATTCTGAATGCAATAAAAAACCGAGTAAAGCATCTGTGTCATTACTCGGTTTTCTGATTTATTGGCCTTTAATAAACATCACGGCGATAACGGCCTTGTTGTCTTAATTCATCTACCTGTTCATCACCTAGAATTTCAACCAGTGCTTGGTCGACTCCACTTGCCATACCATCAATGCTACCGCAGACATAGAGAACAGCGCCGCGTTCTATCCAGCTTACTAGTTCTTCTGCATTTTGACGGATTACATCTTGAACATACACGCGTTGTTCTTGATCTCTGGAAAATGCTAAATCTAAACGTTTTAACATTCCTGTTGTTTGCCATGCTTCAATTGTTGATGCATAGAAGAAATCACATCCTCTTTGACGTTCACCAAAGATTAACCAGTTTTCAGTGTAATCATGACGAGTACGTGTATGTAACAGGCTCATTAAACCTGCAATACCGGTTCCGTTACCAATACAAATAATAGGGCGGTTGTCATCAATAAGATGGAATGATTCATTGGTACGAATACGCAAAGCAACGTCATCATTGACTTGAGTATGTTGAGTCAGCCATCCAGAACCTAAACCTAAGTTACCAGACTCATCATGCTGTTGACGCACAACTAAACGAAGTACTTGCTGAGAAGGAATACTCGCAATTGAATATTCGCGTGTTGGTAGAGTAGGGAGCTGTTCCAATAAATGATCTAGATTAGCAAATGGTTCAATTTCACCAGTTAAGTCTTTATTCCAAAGCGCTTTCTCAATTGAAATCTCTAATGAGTCAACTTTTGCATTTTTAAGAATATGATGCTTCTGCAAGAATGCATGAATACGTTCAGGACTATTACCAGGCTGAATTTCAGCAATATCACCCGCTTGCCATATTGCTTCGTGCTTTGCGTTAAGCTCAATATTATAAGCAGGTTGCCCTAAGCTATTTGGATTGAGTAAGTCACGTTGTTGTAACTTCCATGTATCAAAAACTTTTTCTAAATTTACAGCATGCAAATCTAATTTAGTTGCTTTCGCAAGTGATTGATTCCAATTTTGAATATCCGATAGGTTTACATTATCAACTTCAATTGTATTAAAGAGAGCATGAGCACCATTAGTTTTAAGCCAAGCATCTACTGCATGACCAAAACTACAATATGTATCAGGATATTCTTTAGAACCTAGCGCCAAAACAGCATAGTTCATGTGCTTAAGATCTAGATTTGCTTTTAAAAGCTTTTTAGCAAAGCTTGTAGCGAGGTCGGGAGCATCACCAGTGCCGTATGTACTGATTACAAATAAAACCTGCTCATGCTGCTCTAAATCAGATTGTGTTAGCTGCTGTACAGGTTTAACCAGAACTGGTTGATGAGCTTCTTGTAAACTTGTTGCTGTACTCCAAGCAAGTTGTTCTGCTACACCAGTTTGAGTTGCGTAGGTAATAAGCCAAGGCTTTGTATTTGGATCAATGTATTGCCCAGCTAAAGACTGACGAGCTGCCTGTGTTAACTTTTTCTGTTTGCGGCGTTTAAGATAAAGCATCAACCCTGTAACAAAGAATAAAGGCATTGCCAATGAGGCAAGCATCGCAACGAATTGATAAATTGGTCCAAAGAAGCTACCACGGTGTACAGGTAACATACTGCTCATGATTTTTTGATTAAGCTTTTTATCTTCGTAGAGCTCCATCTTTTCGATAGTGCCAGTTTGATAATTATAGATGGCTTGGTTACGTGCACGCTCATGTTGCGGGGTAGCATCGACAAAGCTTAACTCAACTTTTCCATCATCTTTTTTTGGTAAGTTCAATGTTAGTGTCGAATAATCACGTCCGACCTGACTATTGAAGCCACTCCATGTTTGATTAAGTGCTGTAATGAGCTGAGTATTATTTAATTGAGGCTCTGATTTTTTATCGTTATTATGCTCAGATCGTTTATTTTGTTGCATTCCTCGATTTTGAGGAGCGGGGCCATGACCTTGTGGCTTAGGTTGTTCAACGCCCATCACTTTGAACATGCCACTACGCCACCAGTCATAAGACCAATATAGGCCTGTACATGCGAATAGTAGATAAAAAACAATGACCCATGTGCCGACAACAGCATGTAGATCCCAAATAAAATTTCGGCCTTTCAATTTTGGTTTAACCGCGAGCCATTGACGGGCAGAATGCTTTTTAGGCCAGCGTAAATATAATCCACTCAGTACAAAGTAAATTAACATTAAGGCACAAGCACCAGTAATTTGCTTGCCAACTTCGCCTGCGGTTAAATTACGATGAATTTGTTGTATTAATAACAACAGTTTTCGGCCTTTAACATCGGGCAGAACTTGAGCGTTATAAGGATTAACCATCATATTATAGCCACGGCGTTCACCTTCTTTTTCAATATTGACAGTAGAAGAGGCGGTCGGATCCTTGGCAATCGTAATGCTATTAATTTTAATTTCAGGCTGAGTCGTATTGAAATGTTGATATAGCTGAGCAGGGGTTAATTTTGGAATGCTTTCAGCTTGAACAACATAACTATCAGAATTTACCCATTTTAAAATTTGTTGGTCATAAGAATAAATTGCACCTGTTACACCCATAATGGATAAGATTAGGCCAGCAGTAATACCCAGAAACCAATGAATTTGAAATAAAATTTTTTTAAACATGGTCGAAAATGTGAATATGATGGAGATCTTGTAAAGAAGTATAGCCGAAGATTGAGTAGATAATATGGATTTTGGAGATAATATTAATTTTCATTATCATTTGTTTTTACTGCAATAAAAAACCTCCATAAGGAGGCTTTTTATGAAATCAAAACTTACAGAGTTTTCGGTTCGCCTACAGCTTCTTTTAAATGCGTGCGAATCGTATTGAACGAGAAGTTTTTAGAATCCATACGCTTAGGTAAAATATAAGCACCTTGTTGTTCTTGGCCTTTTGGATCTTTTACTTTGAAATTTACCAAGATGAAATCAGGTCCATTGTACCATTCGTAGATATTTTTCCATCCAATTGTACCAACACCTTCTTGTTGGCCCATTTTTTGGCGCATCACAATACCATGAGGCTGCACGCCTAAACGAATACCTTTGATTTCCTGTACCGGAAATTCATTCATTTTGCGTTTAACGTACCATTCTAATCCGTATTTACGACCTAGGTAGTAAAGTACTACAGCGACAATAGCAACCCAGCAAAAAACAGTAGAGTAGTTCTTAATAAAAATAAGACCTAATATAGCTAGGGCTAAAACTACACCCATAATTGCCCAAATTTTTGTGCTGATTTTATTGGTGCTGCGCCAGATAAGAAGCTGTGCATTACGTTGTTCAGCTTCTGACACGTCATATGGAACAGGCTGAAGCGTATAAGCGTATAAAGTTTTCGCGGTCATAGTGCAAATAACAAATTGTAAACTGTTTTAAGTTTAGCACTAATTGGCATAAGTCAGGAAAGGATATTATGCCAATTTAATACTAAATTCCGAGGCAAATTTATAATGATGCAAGCTCACTGGCATCATTATCAAGATCATGACTTAGACGTTGTTTTAACATACTAAATCGGTTCAACACACCAAGCATGAGTGAGAGCTGCTGTAAAATAATGAGTGATTTTTGGTCATTTTCATCATTTTGGCTTAGACGCTGACGTATCGTTTGGAGCATATTTTGTGCTGTAAGATCAGGCATCTCATCTCTTAAGAGAGCTCCTTGAATATCATCTAGCGCTTGGTCTAATAATTTAAGAACAGCTTGATCCTGAAGGCTTTCTCGATGTGCCCCAAGTGCCGCGATATAGCTTAAAAATGTATGGTTTAAACATAAAAATTCAAAAATATCGGATTTACGAGTTGGGTCAAAGTCTGGCTCAGTCGCTAAAGTGGAAATAAGTGAAGCTACCTCAGCATCTGTATTGTGTGCAGCTCGACGTACAATTCGGTAATTGAGCGCATGATTACGGCCTTCATGATATTGTTTGACGACTTCAGCTAAATAATTACATTGAGCTTGTAATGAACGTCTGATGTTGCGAGGTAAACGACGGAACTTCCAGTCGGGCCAAATAAATGTCACGCCAAACCAAGCTAAAGCACAACCAATTAAGGTATCTAAGAATCTTGGAATGGCCGCAGCCATTGCTGAACCGTCTAGATTAAAGTTAATTAATGCCAAAATTGTAATAAAGGCAGTTGCTTGCGCATATTGTTTACTGCGTAACTCAAAAAAAAGTACTCCACTTAATATCAACATAAATAGTTGCCCTTCAGTTGAAGGAATTAAGAAGATAATCGCAAGACCTACAATAATCCCAATTAATGTTCCAACAATTCGTAGACGTAAGCGGCGTTTGGTAGCGTTAAAATTAGGTTGGCTTACAAATAGAGCTGTAAGCATAATCCAATAACCATATTCAATATTGGTCATTTGGATGAGCACATATCCAATAAATAAAACAATCGATACACGAATCGCGTGGCGGAACAGCACAGATTCCGGGGTCAAATTTTGCTTTATTCGAACAACAATATCATTCCAGCCTTGTAAATCATCATCTTTAAGCTGGTTTTCGGCTTGTTTCACTTTATCAGATTGAATGTGTTGCTCTGTTTCCAGATTGAGTAACTGGGAATCGATAGATTTTAAGTTTTGGTATAAAGCGAAAAGCGCATTTACCCATAAAAGGTCATAATGTTGATCACGACGTAACTTTTCTAGTGAGAGGCGTAGGTTTTCAAAGCTTTGTTTAAACCTTTTATTATGGTTATAAGGTTTACGTTGTAAAATACATTCATTTAACTCTTGGCAAGCTTTGCCTTGGATCGCCAAAATTCGCTGGAATCTAAATAAAATATCACTGTGCTGAAAAATTTTGGCTAACTTTTGATAGTCGATATGAGCGGAGTCAGCACGCTCATGAATGTCTTGAGCGACAAAATAATAATGTAAGCTACGGCGTGTATCTTTTTGCCCACGGTCGCCTTTTAAACGAGTCAATAAAGCTGTTTTTAAGTCATTAAAAATCGTAATTAACTTACCGTTTTCTAATGACAGTTCGATCATACTTTGCTGATAGCTGGCAGGAGTCATATCTACATCAAACAAATTTGATTTTGCAAAGAGAAAATCGCCTAGGGATGCATAAGACGCGGCCAGTTTGTCTTGTAGTTGTCGAACCGGAAATAGTAAAAAACTAATAGTTGCAATTAAGCCATACCATGCAGCACCTGCAACTAAAAGGGCAGGTTGGATGTACCAGTGGTCAAAGAGGTGAACGCCCAACATGGTATATACTGAAACAACCAAACATCCATAAGAGATGGTTGCGTAACGACGTCCTAATGAACCCAGTAAAATCCAGCCAATACATGAAGCAATCAATCCCAAAGCAAAAGCCATTGGGTAGGGGAAAAGTAATTGTACGGAAGCGGCGGTAATGAAGAACCCAATATAAGTATAAATCAGGTTCATGATTCGTACTGAAAAGCGATCATCAATATCGCTTAAACCGGCTGCAACCACACCTAAAGTAAGTGGAATTGTTGCTAATTGATAGCCTAGAAAATAAGGCACGAAAGCAGTTCCTGAAAAGGCTATCAGCATTCGCACGTTATACATAAATGTTGTGTTATAAGTCGCTCTTTTTAGGCGTTTAAACCAAGATTTCAAAGGAAGTCCTTGCTGATCAACCTGAGGATAAAGGATTTGTGTATTTCTACACCAATGTTGCACAAATCATACGATAGACAGTGTAAGCTTGTCTGTATGCAAATGATTGAAAAATGAAATATCGTTATGTCTGAACAAACAGCCCAGCGTCAATACTCTATTGGCTGGATTATGTTGCTCGCTTTACTTACGGCTTTAGGGCCATTATCCATCGATATGTACTTACCTGCTTTGCCACAAATGGCGCATGATTTTGGGGTAAGTACACAAATGGTGGCCAATACACTACCAGCTTACTTTTTTGGTCTAGCTGTTGGGCAGTTGGTTTATGGTCCTCTAAGCGACCGGATTGGTAGAAAAAAACCACTTTATTTTGGTCTCGCACTTTATGCAGTCGCAAGCTTATTTTGTGTATTGGCTACAAATGAATGGGGATTGATTGCTGCTCGTATTCTGCAAGCTTTAGGTGGCTGTGTTGGTGTGGTTATGGCCCGTGCAGCAATACGCGATAGATTAGATGTTCAAGGCTCGGCACAAGCTTTTTCAAGTATGATGATTGTCATGGGGTTAGCACCTATTTTGGCACCTATGATTGGGGCATGGATTTTAATTTGGTTTCCGTGGCAAGCGATTTTTATTGCGCTTTCAATCGTGGGAGCAATATGCTGGCTATGCGTACATTTCTTTTTTAAAGAAACTTTGGCAATTGATAAAAGACTCAAGCTGTCACCATATCAGGTAGTTACCCTCTATGGAGCTATTTTCAAGGATGCGAGTTTCCGCTTACCTATGTTTGCAGGTTGTTTAACAGGGGCTGCGCTATTTTGCTATATCAGCTCAGCACCAGCAGTTTTTATGGATCAATACGGACTGAATCAGCAAGAGTTTGCTTATGCCTTTGGACTAAATGCTTTTGGCATTATGTTGATGTCATCTTTAAATAAGCATTTAACATCACGTGTTGAAATCACTAAACGGCTAAAGGCAGGTTCACTTGTACAAGTGACTGGAGCCATTATCGTATTTATTGCGGGGTTAATTCCTGCTGCGCCTTTATGGCTTGTTATGTTAGGGCTATTTTTAGCTATTTCAGGCATTGGTTTAACAGGACCAAATGCAATGGCATTAGCAATGTCCAAACAAGGTGCCCGTGCAGGAACAGCCAGTGCAATTATGGGAAGTATGCAATTCGCTTGTGGCCTCTTGGGTGGCGTACTGCTTAACTTCCTCATTTGGTCTGCATCGCTCAACATGGGCGTGATGATGGTGTTATTTACGCTGAGTGGGTTCGTTGTCGTTTTAAAAGCGGCGCAACAAGTAGAAACCAAGCCATTCTCATAGTTTTAAAAGAATGGCGACTTAGATCTTATTCGTCTAGAAAAACTGTGAAATTTTCGACAGGTTCTCTAGGTGTAATGAAGGTATTTACAATGTGATTAGGATCAGCATGACCTAACGCAATTGCACAAACTAGCTCCTCATCATCTGATGCACCCAAGATATCTAAAACAATAGGGTGAAAATGGTTCCAAGCTGCTTGTGGGCATGTATCTAAACCTCGTGCCTTGGCAGCAACCATCACGTTTTGGATCATCATTGCGATATCCATTTTAGACCCGATTCCCATGGTTTTATTTACTGTAAAGAAAAGGCCGGCTGGTGCATCAAACAGTTTAAAGTTACGTAACTGTTGTTCAGCCATTTTTTCTTTTTCGCCCTTTTTAATTTCGAGTAGACCATAGAGTCCCCAACCATTTTCGCGGCGGCGGTCAATAAAAGGGGATATCCATTTTTCAGGGTAATAGGCAAAAGTTTCTTTATATTGTTCTGCAAGTTCCGGGTTTTTTGAAACTTCGATTTGTGCTGCACAAACACGTTCAACCATTTCATTACGCTTGTTGCCTGTTATTACATAGACTTTCCACGGTTGAGTATTTGTTCCAGAAGGTGCTCGACTTGCGACTTGTAATATATCTTTAATAACTCCTGACTCAATTGGAGTATTTAAAAAAGCGCGGACAGAATGTCGAGAAGTGATAGCTTCATCAACGAGACGAACTTGTTCCAGATTCATGAGATACTCCTATATCTTTGTCTTAAATATTTTCATACTTTTTGAAGCTTAATTTCATGTTTTGAAAGTACTTCATTTATAAGCAAAAAATATTAGAAAAGAGATATTCTTACAGGTATGATAATTTAATTAGTTTAGACATATTGTCTGATTAATCATAATTCGAATATGCCACTTTAGATTTAAATAGACAAAATAGTATGATTTTGTCGGTTATAAAAATAAAAGCATAACAGTGAGTGGGTGAAAAATATTCAATTGAAAAAAAGGTATAATATGTTCAAAAACAGTACAAAACGGATAGTTTTATATAAAATATGACCATTTTTTATATAAAATTTTAATGAAAAATATACACAAAACTTTAAATTTCTGCATAATACCGACTTTTTTACGCAGGTATGATTTCTCCATACTCACGTTAGGAAATAGTGGCTGCAAACAAAATCCCTTTACAAAAAGGATTTAGGTGCAGAAATGGAGAAATACACGAGGTATAGGAGCTTTACATGAGTCTACCACTCATCAACAAGCAGTTCATGAAACAAGGATTGGCGATTACCATTGCAACCATGAAAATGAACGTAACTCACGCAGCTACTGAGCCACAAAAAATACAACAGCTTAGTACAGATCTAAACGCACTCTTCTTTGATCATGGAGAAAAGGGCGCAGATAGTCGCGTTATGGCGATCGCTTGTTACAGTCTTTGAAATTTATATCCAGTTTAGACATTTGCTCAAAAGTATATGTAAATATGCTTATTGGCTTAAATCCAGATTTTGTATAACTCGCTTAATTGATGGGAATCATTAGACGAGTTTATTTAGCGGTGGTCATTTGTTAGTTTCCAAGTTTGTAGCTGAGTCGATGCATACTGTTTTTCCAAAAGCGGAAATTTTCAGTAGTGCAATGATATTATTTTGTCTGAAGGTCGCTTTCTCTCATGCAACCTTCAAAGGCTTAGTGTTGGGCATGATGTTGCTTAAACTTGTGACGATAATTGCTATTCAATTGACATTAAAAGTTTTTTCTTGAATTTACTGAAAAGTCCCGGTTTCTAGGGGCTTTTTTGTTTATTGCAGTATTTTGGCATGTGCTTTTAGCACATTAGCAAGGAACGTAAGCGGACCGAGTATGAATGAACAACTCAATGCCACACTGATGTCGTGGGTAAAATTTTTTAATGATCCTTTATGGGACTTTTTGGTTATTTTCTTGCTGGCTGTAGGTGTTTTTTATACGGTCTTAACAGGAGCAGTGCAAATTCGCATGTTCTTGCAAAGTATCCGAGTGATGAAAAGCAGTCGTACAGAAGGCGAAGATGAGCATGGTCTTACACCTTTTCAGGCGTTTGTAACAGGCCTTGCGAGCCGTGTTGGGGTAGGTAATATTGCTGGTGTAGCAATTGCCATCGCAATTGGTGGTCCTGGTGCAGTGTTTTGGATGTGGGTAACAGCTGTTCTTGGTATGAGCTCTGCTTTTATTGAGTCTACGCTTGCTCAGCTATTTAAAGTTAGAGATAGTAAGACTAAACAGTTCCGCGGTGGACCAGCCTACTATATTACTCAAGGTTTACGCAGTAAAACCTTTGGTGTGGTCTTCGCACTTGCATTGATCTTTACCTATGGTTTCGTATTCAACTCAGTTCAAATCAATGCGATTGCTAATGCATCTTCACATGCTTGGGGTTGGGACAAAGCTAATCTTATTGCTCATTTAGGTGGTGTTGATCTAGAAATTTCATGGGTTGGCCTTGCTCTTGTAGTTTTAGTGGCATTAGCAATTTTTGGTGGTATTAAGCGTATCGCTAAATTTGCAGAGATGTTTGTACCTTTAAAAGCAGGTCTTTACCTAGCTGTTGCTCTATATATTGCAATCAGTAACTATGCAATTTTGCCTGATATTTTAAAGCTGATTGTGACTGAAGCTTTCAATTTTAATTCTGCAGCAGGTGGTTTCTTTGGTGCGGCAGTGTCAATGGCAATGATGCAAGGGATTAAGCGTGGTTTATTCTCTAACGAAGCCGGTATGGGTTCTGCACCAAACGCAGCAGCTGCGTCTGATGTAAAACATCCTGTAAACCAAGGTTTGGTACAAATGCTCGGTGTATTTGTAGATACTTTCATTGTATGTACAAGTACCGCAATCATTATTTTGGTTTCTGGCGTTTACCAAGATGCAGGTTTTGTCGGTGTTGAATTAACACAGCGTGCCTTAGAAACTCAAGTTGGACATTGGGGCTCAGACTTCCTTGCAGTTCTATTATTCTTATTCTGTTATTCAGCTGTACTAGGTAACTATGCCTATGCAGAAGGTAATGTACAGTTTATTAATAACAATCCGAAAGTCATGTTCATCTTCCGTATTTTTGTATTGGTGATGGTGTACTTCGGTGCAATTGGTAGTGTTCCGCTCGTTTGGTCTATGGCTGACTTGTTTATGGGTATCATGGCAACCATTAACTTGATTGCAATCTTACTGTTAACACCGATGGCACGCACATTATTGAAAGATTACCGTGAACAATTGAAAAAAGGCATTAAAGAGCCTGAGTTTAAAATTGATAAGTATCCAGAATTGAAGAAAAAAGTTGATTCAGATATCTGGTAAGTTAAAAAAGGCCTCTTATAAATAAGGGGCCTTTTTCATAGGGGGATAGATAAAATACTTGAGTCTAAATTTTAAACATGACAAATTAAATAAATTCGATACAGCTTTTCACAAGACTCGCAACTAAAATTGCAATCCGAACTTAAACCTCATAGTGCGAAGATAGGCCATGAAACAGCTTAAATTGTGGGTTCTCGGACTCTCTATGGTGTTGGCAGGATGCCAGACCACTACACACTTGTCTGCTGCTCTAAAACCGCAAACAGCGGAGGCTTATGCTCGTTCTGTCGATCAGCCATTTGCACGAATTAAAAAACAGCAAAAACGTCCAGTTGTGGCGCTCGTACTGGGTAGCGGTGGAGCACGGGGTTATGCTCATATAGGTGTCATTGAGGTTTTGGAACAACATGGTATTCGACCAGATTTTATTGTAGGTACCAGTGCTGGTAGTATTGTTGGAGCACTTTATGCCAGTGGTAAAAGTCCTTCTGAATTACGTGATACTGCATTAAAAATGAAAGCTGGCGATGTGCGTGATATTAGTATCGGGCTAAAAGGTTTTTTTGATGGCAAAAAAGTAGAAAACTACGTTAACGAGCAAGTAAACAACATGCCACTCGAAAAAATGAAAATCCCAATGTATGTGGTTGCAACCGAATTAAAGCATGGCACTAAAACTGTGTTTAACTATGGCAATACTGGGCAAGCCGTAAGAGCCTCGGCTTCAATTCCAAGCATGTTTGTACCGACTAAAATCGGTAAATCTGAATATGTCGATGGTGGTTTAGTGAGCCCTGTACCTGTTGAAGTCGCTCGCGATTTAGGTGCTGATGTCATTATTGCTGTTGATATTTTAGCTCAGCCTATTTACACAGAAACTTCGAATGTCTGGGGGCTGTTTAACCAGAATATTAATATTATGCAAGGTCGTCTAGCAGCAGAAGAATTACAATATGCAGATGTTGTTATTCAGCCAGATTTAAGAGAAAAAGCGCATATTTTTGATGTGAAAGGCCGTGAAGCTACTATGAAATCCGGCATAGATGCAGCTAATGCCAAACTTTCCGATATTCAATTTGCTATTGATGAAAAAATAGCTGAACAAAATCTATCTACAGATGGTTTGAGCGCACAAACCCAATAATTTAACGTTAATCTTTTGAAAATTAAATAAAAAGCCTGAGTAGGGCTTTTTTTATGCGAGTTTAAACCCTTAATTTTTGGAATAAAAATTTTTGTATATTAGGTACATGTTGGATATGCTGAAAACTCTGATGACCAATATAAAATATTGATGTCATTTTTAAAAAATAATTGATTTGTAATGTATTGAGGCTGACTAGATAAATGATACAGCAACAGGTTAAAAATGGGTTTCCAACATTAGATGATGTTCATGCTGCGGCAGAGCGTTTGGAAGGTTTAGTCGTAAAAACTCCTTTTGTTTTCTCAGAAACCATTTCTAAAACCTTAGGGGCTGAAATGTGGCTGAAATTTGAAAACTTACAATTTACAGCTTCTTTTAAAGAGCGTGGAGCACTGAATAAACTGTTGTGTTTATCTGACCAAGAAAAACAACATGGTGTTATTGCAGCTTCGGCAGGCAATCATGCACAAGGCGTAGCGTATCATGCTCAGCGCACAGGGGTAACAGCGACCATTGTGATGCCGAAATCTACACCTAATGTAAAAGTACAGCGAGTGCGTGAATATGGGGCACGTGTCATTTTACATGGACAAGACTTTTCAGAAGCTGCTGCTGAAATGCACCGTGTTGCGCAAGAAGAATCTTTAACGATTATCCATCCATTCGATGATGCAGAAATTATTGCAGGTCAAGGAACAATTGCGCTTGAAATGCTTGCAGCTGTACCAGATCTAGACATTTTAGTTGTACCTATTGGTGGTGGTGGCCTAATTTCAGGTATTGCGATTGCTGCAAAAGCTATAAATCCAAAGATTAAAATTATTGGTGTGCAGTCAGTCGTTTACCCAAGTATGGCAAAATTACTGTGCAATTATCAGCATGCAGTTTCAATGGGTTCTACAGTTGCTGAAGGTATCGCAGTAAAAACACCGGGTGAGCTTACAACCCAAGTTGCTAAAGAATATGTCGACGATATTGTGGTTGTCACTGAAGACATGATTGAAGAGGCAATTGCGCTATTACTCAATATTGAAAAAACGGTGTGTGAAGGGGCAGGTGCAACAGGTATTGCTGCAATTATGTCTCGTCCTGATCTATTTTTAGGCCATAAATTGGGTGTAGTACTGTCTGGTGGCAATATTGATACACGCGTTATGGTTTCAGTATTACAACGTCATTTAACGCGTACAGGTCGTATGGTCCGTATTCGTGTTGAATTGCCAGATAATCCAGGTGCTTTAGCTCGTTTAACCGCAATTATTGCTGAGCAAGGCGGTAATATTTATGAACTACGCCATGAGCGCTTTGCGGCAACAAGTCGTGCAAAAGAAAGTGCCGTGAGTGTTGACGTTGAGCTTAAAAGCGCCTCAGACTTAGATTTGCTCATTCAGGCAATGCAGTTGGAAGGTTATATTGTTCGTAAAGAAGAGATTTAATCTCTGAAATTGCTGTGTTATAAAAGCCGTATATGGCTCTATCGAGAGTCATATACAAGGTAATTTAAATGGATTAAATTGCCAAAAAGGGATTAATTTACAAAAAAACGATCAAATCCTTCAATGAAACGAGAAAAACTGACAATTCTCTAAACTTTACTCTTCACAATTTTAAGGTTTAGGTTTTAGTATTCTTCTCATTGTAAATTTGAAGAAATATAAGGATATCCACGCTTAATGTTCAAATCATTTTTTCCATCACCACGGTATTTTTTTATATCTGCGGTTATTTGGATCGCATTAAATATGGTGCTCTGGTGCTCAGGTGGAAACACATGGGGAACTTTTATCGGGTTTGCTAAGGGCTACCATGACGCACAACTACCTGTTGGTGTCAGCCGTTTTTGGTCTCCAACTTTCTTATGGTTTTACGTTTGGTTTTTAGTTTCTACAGCACTCTTTGCCGGCTTTTGGAAAATTATATCGAACAACCCATGGCAGCGTTGGTCTATATGGGGGTCGGCATTTATTTTGTTTAATATCTGGTTTGGAGTTCAGGTCAGTGTTGCGATTAATGCTTGGTATGTACCATTTTGGGATTTAATTCAAAAAATGCTTTCGAATGGTGGGGGAAATCTTTCGGCACTTTATAGCGAGACCTTAGTGTTTCTTTATATTGCAATGGTTGCAGTGACTCTAGCCGTGATTAATGCTTTTTTCACAAGCCATTATGTATTTCGTTGGCGTACGGCAATGAATGAATATTACACTGAGCACTGGGAGCAACTGCGCCATGTTGAAGGTGCCTCACAGCGTGTACAAGAAGACACCATGCGTTTTGCAACGATTATGGAAGATTTAGGTGTTGAGCTGGTAAAAGCTGTCATGATTTTAATCGCATTTTTACCTATTTTATTTCAACTATCTAAACATGTTCCTGTTTTACCCATCGTTGGTGAACTAGAGCATTCGTTAGTATGGGCCGCAATTGTGTGGGCAGCTTTTGGTACAGTTTTATTAATGGTAGTAGGTGTTAAATTACCAGGCCTTCAATTTAATAATCAGAAAGTAGAAGCAGCGTATCGTAAAGAACTCGTTTATGGCGAAGACCATGCAGATCGTGCAAGACCAGCTACTTTAAAAGAGCTTTTTACTAGAGTCCGTAAAAACTACTTCCGACTCTATTTTCATTATGCTTACTTTAACTTGGTCGCTACATGGTATAAGCAGTTAGATATTTTATATAGTCTGGTTGTTTTGTTCCCTGCGATTGCAAGTGGAAAAATGACTTTAGGTTTAATTAACCAAATTGGTGGTGTATTCGATAAGGTTCGTGAATCTTTCCAATATTTAATTAGTTCATGGAAAACAATTATTGAACTACTTTCAATTTATAAGCGTTTAAAAGCCTTTGAATCGATATTACACAAATAAAAGAAAGCCCGCGAAAGCGGGTTTTTTTATGAGTTTTGGTTTAATGAGTTGCGTTATAAAAGTTGAGAATAGGGCCAACTAAAGACTGTTGCGATTTATCTAAGGTCACCTGAATCTCTTTATAGTTAAACGTGTCTTCGTCGTAATATTTCGCAATGCCATGTGTTTTATTATTAATTTGGGGAATTTGATAACTAAAAAAAGCTATTTTCTTAGAGGGATGAACAATATTGATCAGTTTTTTAGGGTCTTTATATCCACCAAACTCATTTTCAATACTTTCTTTTAACAGTTCAGGAAAGTAGAGCGTTGCATTTGGCAATCCACATCCAACACAAAATGAAGAATCATAAAGCTCTATCGCTTGTTTTTGATCTGGACTCATTATTAGAGCAAAACCACTACCGTTAGCACCTGCATTTGCTTGCACATCTTGCCAATTTCTAGGCACAAGCACTAACCCTGTTTCAGGTAATGCCAGAAGCTTAAGCTGCTTGGCATGTTGAGCATCAAGCTTAAAATTAAAGCGGCAATTTTTTAGTGTGCATTTTTCAAAATCTTTAAGCAAACCATCATCTGTTGGACTCAGCGCAGTAACACCATAAAATGGCACGGTAATACCATTTAAAAATTTTGCCTCTCCGAGAGCGTAGAACTGGTTATCTGCTTTTCGGGTTGCAGCAGAGCTATAAAACTTTGGGAAATGAGGAGTAAAGCTTTTTACTTCAGCATGTGTAATTGAAGCTGTACTCACTAACGCGACACATAGTAAAAAATATAGTTTTTTCATTTTTAAAAAGTAATCATTTAAATTTTCTATCAACCTAGCATATTCTTTTAAACTAGACGGTAACCCAAAATTTTATACTGTTTTTAACTTAATAATAAAAACAGATCTATAGAGACATGAAAAAATGAAAAAAATGCTTTCAATCTGCTGTTTAGCAGTAATGAGTTCTTATAGTTTTGCTCAAGACATAAAAGGCATTTCATTTTCACATCAAGAGTGGGAAATCTCTTGCAGTAATACGGGAGCATGTAAGGCCGCAGGGTATCAAAATGAAGAAAATGGTGATAATCCAGCGTCGCTGCTATTAGTGCGTAAAGCGGGTCCAAAGCAACCTGTACAGGCTGAATTTGCTTTATCAGACTATGAGCAAAGCTTGCCTGCAAGTCAGCTTAAAAATATCCACTTTTATGTGAATGGCAAAGATTTAGGCACTGTCACTGTGGATGGTGTCGAGCTGCCATTAATGGGGAAACTGAATAACTCACAGATCAACGCTTTACTCCAGCAGTCAAAGCAGAAAACTGAAATTATATTTAAAAATGCGCAGCATGAATGGACCATTTCCGATGCAGGAATGACTGCTGTGTTGCTAAAAATGGATGATTTTCAGAAGCGGATCGGAACTGTTGGTGCTTTAGTCAAAAAAGGGCCGGCTAATGAATCAAAAGTGCTGGTAGTCCAACCCAAATTAATTGTAAAGCATGTCAAAACAGCGGCTAAGCCATATTTGACGTTGCAACCAAAAAGTAAGTCGTATCAATCTGTTTATCATAGTTTAAGGTCAGCTCAAACGAACCCAAAAGAAGAAGGATTTTGTGAAGGAATCTATGGTAGTAGTGATGGAGCTGAACCACAAAAAATCGAGTTGTATAAACTGACCAATAAGAAAGTTCTGGCGACCACTCTATGTTGGAGAGGTGCCTATAACGAAGGGTATGGTGCTTGGGTACTTGATGAGTCTTTGACTAGTAAAGCAACATTTGTAACTGAGACAGCATCGGATTTTGATAGAGGTATGATTAGTAGTGCTCAAAAGGGAAGAGGCATCGGCGATTGCTGGGCGAGTGAGGAATGGGTGTGGGATGGTCAGAAGTTTGTACATACGAAAGATATGTGGACAGGCATGTGCAAAGGTTTGGCAGCAGGGGGCGTGTGGGAGCTTGATAAAATTGAGTCTATTGTCAAATAGCTTAGTGGTCGACTAAAAATATTTTTAGGAAAAGAATAAATGATTAAAAGGAAAATAGAGATAGCTTTCTTGGTTGTAGCTGGAATGTTTGCTTGTTTTGCTAATCCTACTTTTGCTGCAACTTTAGATATTTTAGAGTTTAAAAAAGATCAATTGCCCCAAATTGAACAGAAACAACTATGTGAGCAAATAAGAGATTTATGTCTGCAAGGCGTGCAATGGCGTAGCCTAAAAACTCCAGACCAGAATTTATGGATATTATCGAGTCGTAATGATATCGCACAGTTTAAATCTACATCTACGGGTTTTAAATTGGTCCGGAAATGGAATATTGTGACAATAGCAAGCGAAGATGATCTTCATAAACAATATATATTTCCCAAGCTTTTTCCACTCACTCAACAGCGTTATGCAATTGCAATAATTGATCAGTTTTCTGAAATGTATTCAGGAGGTGGTGCAAATATTGAACGGGCTAGCTTTTATGAGTTACAGGAATCAGGCAATGAGCGTCCCTTTATTAAAAATTATCCATTTAGTTTTAGTCGGATGATCAGAGCCTGTTTTTCTGAGCAAGACTATGAAAGTTCTAAAGGGAATTGTCATGATGAGGATTCTTTAAATCTGGATATTCGTCCAATCAAACCGTTATTGTGGCAATTTCGCTATCGTTATAGTTTAGGTGTATCACCGGCCTCAGATTCAGGTGAGAAATCATATAAGGGCAGTAGAAACTTAAATATTGACTTAAATAAAGCACCAGAACAGCCAAATATTCCAGAAGCATGGAATTATGCCGGAATGGGTTAAGGATTAAATCAGTTGATAAATTTGAAGAAGTAGACGATTTACAGAGTCATAACAGGTAACTCCACTCGCTCTGTGATACAAAGAACAGATTGTTTATTGGAGCTAGACCTATGTCACGTCATGTTTATGCGATTGCCCGCCGTAAGTTTTCACATTTGAGCCGTTCAGTTTGTATGGCTGTTGCTGTACTGGGTACAACACAAATTGCGATGGCTGGCCCAACGGTCGATCAGTTGAGTGACTGTTTAGTTAAGGCCACAACCACTTCAGACAAGACCACTGTACTTCAATGGACATTTACGGCTTTAGCTGCCCATCCTGATTTAAAAGCATTTAGTAATGTAACGCCTGAGCAAAAAGATCAGTTAGACCAAAAACTGGCACAGGTTTTACAGCGGGTGATTGTAGAGCAGTGTTCTGCCCAAACTAAAGCTGTGATTCAAGCGGAAGGTGTGAAGGCTGTTGGAGAGGCTTTTCAGCAGTTAGGTCAAAGTGCTGGCGAAGATATTGTGAAAGACCCCGCAGTTAAACAGCAGTTGCAGGGCACGTTGCGTTATATCGACTTAAATAAATTAGTAACGACGTTTTTAACCCCAGAGATTTGGAATAAGTTGGGAATTACGAGATAGTAATTTAGCTTTCTGCTTCTCAAATAAATGAATATAACCTGCTATTAGATGAAATTGGTCTCTAACTAATAGCAGGTTTTATTTTGAGTGGCTTTAATGGCAAGACCTGCTTAAATACTAATCGTCGCCCCTAAAACTTTTACAAACTGCGCTAACCAAGCTGGATGTGCAGGCCAAGCCGGTGCAGTCACCAAATGTCCATCTGTAACAGCTTCGGTCACAGCAATATCTGCGTATTGTCCACCAGCTAATTTTACTTCGGCAGCACATGCTGGATAAGCCGAACACAATCGGTCCTTTAGTACGTCTGCCGCAGCAAGCAACTGAGCACCATGGCATACAGCTGCAATTGGTTTTTTCACTCGATCAAACTCACGCACAATTTCGATAACACGTTCATTCATGCGTAAATATTCTGGTGCACGACCACCCGGAATGACTAAACCTACATAGTCTTCAGTATTAACCGCCTCAAAATCATAGTTAATGGCAAAATTGTGACCGCGTTTTTCGCTATAGGTTTGGTCACCTTCAAAGTCATGAATAGCAGTAGCAATATGGTCGCCGTTTTTTTTATTTGGGCAAACAGCATGTACGGTATAACTTAAACCAGTTAAAAACTGAAAAGGAACCATAGTTTCATAGTCTTCAGCGTAGTCACCGACCAACATTAAAATCTTTTTAGACATGATTTATCTCTCTTTTTAAAATATAAGTTATCTAAATTCTTAATTTAAATTAGCACAGTCACTGTGTCATTTTTTAGAAAAAAGTGCATTCTTTAGTCGAAGGATGTTTCATAAGTAATAAAAAAGCCCCGATAAATCGAGGCTTTTTCTTGAGTTGGCTAATAAAATTAACCAATCAATTTTGATCAGAGGTGTGATTCAGACTGAAGGCATTAAGGCTTTCAGTAGTTAGGCTGAAGTGCTAGTGAAGATATTGTTAAAGACCCTGCAGTTACAAGGAACATTGCGCTATATTGACTTAAATAAATTGGTGGTAACTTTTTTAAAGACTGGTGTTTTTAGTAAGTTGGGGTTGTAAAGAGATGAGTGTTATTGGGGGATTAAGAAATTACGCATAAAAAAGGACTTTGAAAGTTGGATATCTCCTAAGTCTTCGAATTTTGCGATGAAGGATACTTTTTGATAGTTATATTTAATATTAATAAATATGTTTAGGAAATATTTGTTGAGCATTAGTTTGATTAATAAAATTATAAAAATTTTCTTCTTCCTCTGTCATAAAATTTAGATCTAGAGGTGTATTTAAAAGGTTTCTTGAAAAGACTTCTTTTATCATAGATATGTCCTCATAATCTTTATAAATTATGAGGACATCAAGATCAGCCCAATTTTTACTATATAAGTAGGAGCCAAATAAATAGATATAACAATCGATTTTTAGTATTTCAAACTCTTGATATAAGTTACTAAATTCTAGCATTTATGACTTTGGATTTACTAAAAAAGAAAATAGGTTAGCCCACAATCCAATTTTTACTTCTTGACCATGATAAGTGTAATCTTTCCAATGTGCATTTGGATTCGCAGCAAGAACAAAATCAAATGGTGCATAAAGCTCATGGATTTCATTTATTCTTTCTTGTGTAATAGCGTACTCATTAATAAATACAAACGTAATATCTCGACCATTATGACGTTTAACTGAAACCTTTCTGTTAGATATGAGTTGATAGTTTTTAATGTTATAATTCTTTCCTAAATTTTTCATGATGTATTCAGAATCTTTGTTAATAAAATCTGAATAGGTAGTTTCTGTATCATTCAATAACCTAAATAAATCACCACCTGTACCAAAACTAATATTATTTTGTTTTAATAATTTAATAGCTTCTTCATCAAGGAAGAAGTTTTTTTTGTTACATAGTAAAAAATCAAACTTATAAGTTTTTAATAGGGTTTCAAGCATTTTACCTGATAATTTTTGATTGAAATTTGAAAGACAAAGAAGCTCAGGGCGACTATCTTTGGTCGTTATCTTAATCAGATTTCCTTCTCCCTTAGCGTTTTCAACATTGTCGTGAGCCTTTAGGCTGTCTAACCAAGTCATTATTTAATCCTTAAAAATTGTAACTACATCTGGAGGGAATCTTCTATTCGGTAAATAATCATATTCATGACATGATTTAAAATCTGCGACATGATCTTCGTATTGATTGTATAAATCACGTTCCTTTTCTGTCATTAATAATAGATTTTCAGAACATATATCCCTAATTTTTTGATGGTTAGGTAGTATTATCTGTTTTACTTTTTTTCTCCACTCATCAGTTGCATCACCTTCTAAATCGTAAAATGCGTCGTTATTTTCATGTGGACCATACTCTATGAAAATCTGATGATTGCGATCCCAAATAGGTTTAAGTTGAATATAAAGACGAGCTCTTCGAGCAGCCTTTCTATTTTGGAATTTTTTATAACCTAAAATAATTAATGGTAAAATTATCGCACTCACAATAAATAATATTATAGCTATGAGCCAACCACTCAGACCCACATTAGCAATATGCTCTTCTGTTAAAATCTTATCCATATAAAAACCCCGCATTAAGCGAGGTTTTTATAGCATGAAATCAATTAATTGGCGAATAAATCAACCAATCAATTTCTTCATTAATTCATTCACTTGAGCAGGGTTGGCTTTACCCTTAGAAGCTTTCATGACTTGACCTACAAGACCGTTAAAGGCTTTTTCTTTACCAGACTTGTATTCTTCAACCATTTTTTCATTGGCTGCAAGTACTTCTTTAATGATTGCTTCAATTGCCCCAGTGTCAGTTTCTTGCTTTAAGCCTTTTTCCGCAATAATGTCATCGGCAGATTTACCTTCCGATTCCCACATAAAGCCAAAGACTTGTTTCGCAATCTTACCGCTAATGGTGTTGTCAATAATACGTGCAATCATGCCGCCAAGCTGTTCAGCAGAAACAGGAGAGTCTGCTAAATCTAGGTTTGCTTTGTTTAACGCGCCTGAGAATTCGCCCATCACCCAGTTTGCAGATACTTTACCTTGTGCAGCACCGCCCGCAGCAGCCACAACAGCCTCATAGAAGTCCGCCATTTCGCGTGAGAGCGTAAGTACATGTGCATCGTACTCAGTTACACCAAAGTCTGCGATAAAGCGGGCACGGCGTGCAGCAGGTAGCTCTGGAAGCGCAGCACGAGCAGCTTCAATTTGCTCATCTGCAATAATCACTGGTAACAAGTCTGGATCTGGGAAGTAGCGGTAGTCATTCGCTTCTTCTTTAGAACGCATTGAACGCGTTTCCATTTTGTTTGGATCGAACAAACGTGTTTCTTGGTCGATGCTTCCGCCGTATTCCAAAATTTCCATTTGGCGTTCAATTTCAACATTGATTGCTTGCTCGATGAAACGGAATGAGTTGAGGTTTTTTAACTCACAGCGCGTACCAAATGGCTGTCCCGGACGACGTAAAGACACGTTACAGTCTGCACGGAATGAACCTTCAGCCATGTTACCGTCAGAAATACCTAACCAACGCACAAGTGTATGAATTGATTTGATATATGCTACAGCTTCTTCAACCGAACGCATGTCAGGTTCAGACACGATTTCAAGTAAAGGCGTACCAGCACGGTTTAAGTCAATGCCAGACATGCCTTCAAATTGGTCGTGTACAGATTTACCTGCATCTTCTTCAAGGTGAGCACGAGTTACACCAATGCGTTTGGTTGTGCCATCTTCAAGCTGGATGTCGATGTGGCCTAAGCCAACAATCGGGTTATCCATTTGGCTAATTTGATAGCCTTTTGGCGAGTCAGGGTAGAAATAGTTTTTACGTGCAAACACAGATGCTTGATCGATGTATGCATCGATACCTAAACCAAAGCGAATTGCAAGATCAACCACTTTTTCATTCAAAACAGGGAGTACACCTGGCATTGCCAAGTCTACAAGGCTTGCTTGCGTGTTTGGGTCTTGACCAAATTCAGTCGATGAACCAGAGAAAATTTTAGAATTGGTTGCAAGCTGAGTGTGGATCTCGATACCAATAACGACTTCCCAACCGTCAATCAATTTCAACTTTTGAGCTTCAGCCATTATGCATTCTCCTCAGCAATTGCCGCACGTTTGGTATGCCAGTCAGTGTTTTGTTGGTATTGATGAACAATCGACAGCAATTGTGATTCTGACCAATAGTTACCAATTAACTGTAAGCCGACAGGCAAGCTGTCTTTGTCAAAACCAACAGGAGCATTAATCGCTGGTAAGCCTGCTAAGTTCACTGCAAGTGTATAGATATCGCCTAAATACATTTCAGTTGGACTTAAGTTTGCACCAATTTTATAAGCAGTCGTTGGTGCAGAAGGTGCAGCAATCACGTCTACATTTTCAAATGCTTTTAAGAAGTCTTGTTGAATTAAACGACGAACTTTTTGTGCTTTCACATAGTAAGCATCGTAATAACCCGCAGAAAGCGCATAGGTACCAATTAATATACGACGTTGTACTTCTGGACCAAAACCTTCTGAACGTGAACGCTTGTAAAGATCCATCAAGTCAGCTGGGTTTTCACAGCGATAGCCGTAGCGAACACCATCGTAACGAGACAAGTTAGAAGACGCTTCTGCTGGTGCGATGAGGTAATACGTTGGAACATAGGCTTCAGTCATGTTGAGGTCAATCTCAACAAGCGTTGCACCCATTTCTTCAAGCTTTTTCAATGATTCTTCGACACGAGCTTTTACGTCTGCATCTAAGCCTGCAACGTTAAAGTACTGTTTAGGAATACCAATACGTAAGCCTTTTACAGATGTGCCATTTAAGTTCGCAACGTAGTCATCAACTTCTTTTTTAACCGAAGTCGAGTCTTTTGCATCATGGCCTGCAATTACATTCATCAGGTAAGCACAGTCTTCAGCAGAGCGTGCCATTGGACCTGCTTGGTCTAAAGATGATGCGTAAGCAATGATACCGAAACGAGATACACGGCCATACGTTGGTTTTAAGCCTGTTAAGCCACAAAAAGAAGCAGGTTGGCGAATTGAACCACCTGTATCAGTACCTGTAGCGAAAGGCGCTAAATCAGCCGCTACAGCCGCAGCAGAACCACCTGATGAACCACCAGGAACATGGTCAAGTGCCCATGGGTTACTCGTTGCGCCAACATATGAGCTTTCAGAAGTTGAACCCATTGCAAACTCGTCCATGTTCACTTTACCTAAAGTGACTAGACCAGCAGCTTTCGTTTTTTCAACAACCGTTGCATCGTAAGGAGAGATAAAGTTATCAAGAATTTTTGAACCAGCAGTCGTTTTGATGCCTTTGGTACAAAAAATATCTTTGTGTGCTAGAGGAATACCCGTTAAAGCAGTTGCATTGCCTGCTTTTAATGCGGCATCAGCAGCGTCTGCTTCAGCGAGCGCCTGTTCAGGTGTAACCGTCACATAGCTTTTAACTTGTGAATCGAGTTTCGCAATACGTTGCAAATAATGTTCAGTCAGTTCGCGAGATGAAAACTTCGCTTGGCTTAAGCCCTCAGCAAGTTCACGAATTGATAAGCGATGTAAATCAGTCATGATTAAAATTTCTTTACATTCAAAATAGGGAAGATGGGTTAATTGAGTGAAAGTTATTCAATCACGCGAGGAACAAGATACAAACCATCTTGAGTTGCTGGTGCAACTGCTTGGTACTCATCTCGATGATTGCTTTCAGTTACCACATCAGCACGTAAAGGTTGAGGATTATCAAAAGGACTCTTTAAAGGTTCTACGCCTTCAGTATCAATGCCTTTTAAGGTTTCCATCATGCCTAAAATTTTATTTAGACTTTGAGCATATTCAGCAGATTGCGTATCATTGAGCGACAATCGAGCAAGATTGGCGATTGCTGAAACTGTTTGTGCATTTAAATCTGCTGAATGCTGTGCATCCGATGTAGACATAACATCACCTAATCAGTATTAAAAATTTTCAAAATATCGTGCGTTATAATAAGCGATTGACTTGTTCAAATCATCACATTTAGTTTAAAGTTGCCACCTTGCATCCACATGAAAGTTTAACTGAGAACGAACCGTGATTCTAAAACGACTAATTGGCTTGTTTTCGCCGGATCTAGCCATTGATTTAGGTACAGCAAATACACTTATTTATGCACCAGGCCGCGGCATTATATTAAATGAACCAACAGTTGTGGCAATTCGTCACAGTGGTTCACAAAAAATTGTTGCTGCAGTAGGGCTGGACGCGAAACAAATGTTAGGCCGTACACCTGCGAATATTTCTGCAATTCGTCCAATGAAAGACGGTGTAATTGCGGATTTTGAAGTGACTGAAACCATGTTAAATCAGTTTATTGGTAAAGTTCACGAAAAACGTTTGTTCCCACCTGCACCTCGTGTGGTTGTATGTGTACCATGTAAATCAACTTTGGTCGAGCGTCGTGCGATTCGTGAAGCAGTATTTAATGCTGGTGCACGTGATGTTCGTTTGATTGAAGAGCCTATGGCTGCTGCAATTGGCGCAGGTATGCCAGTTGAACAGGCGTGTGGTTCTATGGTTGTGGATGTTGGTGGTGGTACAACAGAAATTGCAATTATTTCATTGCAAGGTTGTGTCTATGCTGACTCTTTACGCATCGGTGGTGATGTTTTTGATGAGCAAATCATCAATTATGTTCGTAAAGCTCATGGTTGCGTGATTGGTGAAACCACAGCAGAAATTATTAAAAAAGAAGTAGGTATGGCTGTTTCTGATGGCACAACATTAGAAATCGAAGTACGTGGCCGTAACCTTGCAGAAGGTGTACCTCGTGCGATTACTGTAACTTCTGACGAAATTACTCAAGCAATCTCTGATCCGTTACAAAACATTGTAAGCGCAGTAAAATCAGCACTTGAGCAAACTCCTCCAGAGCTTTCTTCTGATATCGCCGAGCGTGGTATTGTGTTGACAGGTGGTGGTGCGTTACTTCGTAACCTCGATAAATTGTTAGCTCAAGAAACTGGTTTACCAGTTGTGGTTGCTGAAGATCCTCTTACTTGTGTTACCCGTGGTGGTGGTAAAGTATTGGAGTTCTTTGACAATCCGAACCATGACATGCTTTTTGTTGGTTAAGTTTAAGGATTAGGCGGTGCAACCGAATATTTTTTCAAGACAGCCGCCATCTTTCCGCTCGTTTATTATTGCGGTCATTACATGCTTGGTTGTGCTATTTTTTGATTGGCGCATGCCGTATGTGATTCAGCCAGCAAGGGATGTCTTGTACGCTGCATATAACCCAATTTATGCATTGGCGAGTTATCCAGTACTGTCGAGAGAATGGCTGAATCAGCAAACAAAATCTGAAGCACAACTGCGTCGTGAAAATACTGCGATGCAGGCTGAGCTTTTACAAGCTCAAGTCCGTTTACAGAAGCTTTCTGAACTATCTGCTGAAAATACCCGTTTGCGAGGTCTCCTTGATACTCCATTAATTATTGATGGACGTATGGAGATTGCCGAAGTGATCGGGACAGATGCGGACCCATTACGTCATATCATCATTGTTAACCGTGGCTCTATGGACCATTTAAAGGTCGGTCAAACGGTTCTGGATGATAAGGGGATTATGGGGCAGATCATTAATGTATATCCTCATAGCTCACGTGTAATGTTGTTATCAGATAAAGAACACTCACTTTCGGTACGTCTTGAACGCACTGGAATGCGAGCGATTGTTTCTGGTACAGGTGATTTGGGTCGTTTGAAAATGGAATATGTGCCGACTAGTGCGAATATTCAAGTGGGCGATAAAGTGTTTAGCTCAGGTTTGGGCGAACATTTCCCAGCAGGTTATGCCGTAGGTACAGTTGCCAAAATCAAACGTCATAACTCAGGTGAGTTTGCGGAAATTGATGTAACACCAGCAGCGCAATTAGCAACAGGACACCATGTAGTTGTACTTTTTTCGGATTCATTAGCAAAGGAGCAGCCATATGCCAATCGCTAAACTGAAACGAGAAAAGCGCAAAGATCCATTATGGGGGATTATTATCTCCGTTATCGTGGGTTCTGTGCTCATGGTTTACCCGCTGTCCTACGATATTTCAGGTTGGCGCCCATTATTCATGTTGATGATTATGCTGTTTTGGGTGGTATGTCAGCCAACGTGGTGTGGGGTCTGGTTTGCATTTGGAATGGGGATTTTTACAGACTTATTGCTTGATGCGCCTTTAGGTCTCAATGCCTTAAGCTTTGTAATTATGACTTTTCTTACCCGTTTTTTAATTCGTGAACGCCGTATCTTAACCTTTGGTAATTTATGGACGATTGCAACTCTGGTCATTATTGCTCATTTAGCGTTTATGTGGGTAACCCAGACCATGGGTGGAATTCATTTTTCGATTGCTAGACACTGGCAACCATTAATGACAAGTATCATCACTTGGCCAATCGTCTATTATTGTTTGGCAAAATGGCGAATATAGTTTTAGCATCTAGCTCTCCTCGTCGGAAGGAATTGTTACAACAACTGGGTTTGGATTTTGAAATCTATAGCCCTGATATTGACGAATCTGTTCATGAGAATGAATTCGTTCATCAGTATGTTGAACGTTTAGCTAGAGAAAAAGCGCAAGCTGTATTAAAACTTTTTCCAGAAGCAATTGTGATTGCTGCCGATACAAGTCTAGGGCTGGATGGCCAAATAATTGGTAAGCCTGAATCGAAAAGCCATGCTTTTGACATATGGAAACAATTATCTGGGTGTTGGCATGACGTGTTTTCTGGAATATGTGTTGCTACTCAACAACAAATGTTGAGTCAGGTTGTACAGACACAAGTTGAGTTCCAACATCTGACTACGCAAGATATGGAAGATTATTGGACCACAGGAGAGCCTGTTGGGAAGGCCGGTGGATATGCAATTCAAGGGATTGCTTCTCAATATATTCCCCAAATTCAAGGAAGTTATAGTAATGTGGTAGGACTTCCTTTATACGAATTTGCACAGTTATTAAAAAGAGTAAAGACATAAGGGGTTGTTATCATTCTTAATTGAATAGCATTGTCGATGAACACTAGACAAAGTTAAAGTTAACAGCTTCTCTGACTCTTTAATAAAAATTTTATAATGCTTTGAGTTTATGTATGTCAGAAGAATTACTTATTAATGTCACGCCTATGGAGTGTCGGGTGGCATTAATCGAAAATGGAACTGTTAATGAGCTGTATGTCGAGCGTACAGTCAAGCGCGGTCTAGTCGGCAATATTTACAAGGGTAAAGTCGTGCGAGTGCTTCCGGGCATGCAAGCAGCTTTTGTTGATATCGGTTTATCCCGAACAGCCTTTTTACATATCAATGATATGGTTTGGCCTCGTTCACAGCCCACCCCAAACGTTTTTGAACTCTTACATCCCGGTCAAACCCTGACCGTTCAAGTCATGAAAGATATGTTAGGAACGAAAGGGGCACGTCTGAGTACAGATCTTTCAATTCCTTCTCGTTATCTGGTTCTCATGCCATATGGTAACCATATTGGCGTATCGCAGCGTATTGAGTCCGAAGAAGAGCGAGATCGACTACGTAATATTATCGAAAGTATTCAATCTGAACATAATCTGCCAGGTAGCGTGATTGTACGTACAGCTGCCGAAGGTGTGGATGAGGCAGAAATTGCACGGGATATGTGCTATCTGAGTAAATTATGGGAATACATCCAACGTAAGCAGATTGATGTTGCAGTTCCTTCCTTAATTTTTGAAGAGCTTCCATTACCTCAGCGTATTATTCGAGATTTAGCAAGCGAAGAGACTGCAAAGATTTATGTCGATTCGAGAGAAATTCATGCCAAGCTTCTTGAGTTTGTTGAAGAATTTGTTCCGAATATGCAAAGTCGGCTCATTCATTATCCAGGTGAGCGACCGCTATTTGATCTCTATAACGTTGAAGAAGATATCCAGAAAGCCCTTCAAACACGCGTTGCTTTGAAATCGGGTGGTTATCTGATGATTGACCAGACTGAAGCCATGACGACAATTGACGTTAATACTGGCTCATATGTTGGCGGTCGTAGTCTTGAAGACACCGTTTTTAAAACCAATATGGAAGCGACTCAAGTCATCGCACGTCAACTTAGACTGCGTAATTTGGGTGGTATTCTCATTATTGATTTTATTGACATGCAAGAGGCAACTCACCGTGAAGAGGTGATGCGTCAGTTTGAAAAAATGCTTGAGCGTGATCACGCCAAGACCAAAATCACTCAGGTATCAGAACTTGGTCTGGTCGAAATGACTCGTAAACGAACACGTGAATCGTTAGAACATTTGCTGTGTGAGTCGTGTCCAACGTGCCAAGGACGTGGTTTTGTCAAAACAGCAGAGACAGTGTGTTACGAAATATTTCGTGAGATATTACGATATACCCGCGCATTTGAGTCAACGAGTGGCTTTACTGTTGTTGCTCACCCTTCTGTGATTGACCGATTATTAACAGCAGAAGCACCCGCAGTGGCTGATTTAGAGCATTTTATTAACCGTGTCATTAAATTTCAGGTCGAAAATTTATATACGCAAGAGCAATACGATATCATTTTAAGTTAAAGTTGTAACAAGATATCGCTTAATCCTTGTTACAACTGAAATTTTACTTTCATTCATGAATTTTAAATACTACTTACATACAGTAGCCCTAGACGTTCTCCCTATTTAACGTCTTAGCAAACAATAAGAGGTATAACCCATGAATGTAAGTGAAAACTTAATTAGCAACGGTCTTAAACATGTTTTAGAAAGCACGCCAGTAAATAGCTGCTATATGTTGAATGACCAAGGTAAAGAAGTACCGATCACAACTGCAATGATTCGTTCAGTATGTCATCAGTTGCTTAACCAGTGCCGCACAATCAAAAAATAAGGGGCCAATTCAAAGCCCCTTAACTTTTCTAACTTGCTGAATGATGTTTCAGTTGTTTCTCTGCAATAATTTCTTCAAAACGTTGAATCTCATCTTCTAAATGAGTCAAAAGATTTTGCATTTTTGGCAAAGCATTTCGACAAGCTGTTAATCCCACTTCAAGCTTATCTAAATAACTGGTCATGGTAATATTTAAAGCTTGTCCATCCATGACAATCGAAGCAGGGTAGAGAGCGTCTAATTTCGCGCCATTCCAATAAAGTGGCTCACGTGGCCCTGGTACATTGGAAATCACTAAATTGAACGCCTGACGCTTAGGAAGCATTCCTGACATGATGTTTAATCCTGCTGGACCATAAACAACCGCGCTATAGTTTAAAATTTCATTAGCAGTCATACGGCTAAAGCGTTGCTTTGAGTTTTGCATGCTGCGACGAATAATTTCTAGACGTTCTAACGGTTGGTCTTTATGAGTCCCTAAATTTGCCAGAATCATAGTAATTCGGTTACTCATATCAGAATCATCTGTGCGTAATGAAGCTGGAACCATGGCAATAAGTGGCTTTTTAGGTAAGCTATTTTGACTAATCAAATATTCACGTAAAGCACCAGAACATACTGCTAGTACAACATCGTTAATCGTTACACCTAATGCTTTTGAAATTTTTCTAAGGCGGCTCAATTCAAAGGATTGGGCAGCAAAACGACGTGAAGCACTTACTCTTTGGTTCAAAATTGAAATTGGCGCCTGAAAGGTAGAGACATAATCAGGATTTTTGCCCATTTCTTTAAATATAGTCTGAGATAACTCTTGCATTACTTTAGGAGCTATATCCAGTTGAGACTTAATGCCTCCTAAAATACTCTTAATTTTACTTGTACTTGGAGTAGGCACTTTTAGGCGTTTAGTTCTTTTGCTCTCAACACACCATAAAGGAACTACGTGTTTCTCTTCTGGTGTCTTTGAAAGTGATTTTTCAATCAAACGCATACCCGCAACGCCATCAACCATTGCATGATGGATTTTAAAATACATGGCAAAACGGTTGCCTTCGATTCCTTCAATAATGTCACAGGTCCAAAGCGGCTTGGCACGGTCAATTAATGAGCTGTGTTGTTGCGAGATATAAACCAGAAGTTCACGAATACGCCCAGGATGAGGTAAAGCAATGTGGCGAAAGTGATGATCGATATCGAACTCTTCATCCTCATCCCAAAATAGACCATTTAAACGGTTATTGAAGGGAGGAATAGGAATGCTTTTTGAGCGTTTAATATCTTCTACTAAATCATGTACAAAGGTTTCAGGTGCATTTTCAGGAATTTCAAATAAAAATAATCCACCGACATGCATGGGTTGCTGTCTTTTTTCAAGTGACAGAAAAATGAAATCAATTGGGTGTAATGGACGCATAAATCATTGTGCCTCATGCATTTTTCTAAGAAGCCCTTATCTGAGCTCTTATTAGAATTATAGAACCGTAAAATTAAGTATATAGCGTTTAGAGTAGAGAAAATATGACTTTGTGTACGTAACATGACATAAAAAAAACCACTGATTTGCCAGTGGTTTTTTGATATCAAACTACTTTTTCATGTTGCCTGCATGTAATCCGCACTCTTTTTGAGTCGCTTCTTCCCACCACCAGCGTCCTTCACGTTCATGTTGGTTCGGTAATACAGCTCGTGTACATGGTTCACAACCAATAGAAACAAAACCACGTTCGTGTAGAGGGTTATATGGAATTTCCATCATACGGATGTAACTCCATACTTCGGCACTTGTCCAATTCGCTAGAGGATTATATTTAATAAGTTGTTTATCTGGACCAGAGAAGCCAGCATCAGCTTGTACCACTGGAATTTCTGTACGTGTACCAGGACTTTGGTCTTTACGTTGACCAGTAATCCAGCCATCTAAAGTTGCAAGTTTTTTACGCAAAGGCTGAACTTTTCGAATACCACAACATTCCTGATGCCCATCTGTAAAAAAGCTGAATAAACCTTTTTCGTTTACCATGTTTTGAACAGCTTCAGATTCAGGAAAGCAGATTTCGATATTAATATTGTAGTGTTTACGGACAGTTTCAATAAATTGATACGTTTCAGCATGGAGTCGGCCCGTGTCGAGACTAAAGACACGGAAAGGCTTACCCAAACGTGAAGCAATATCAATTAAGACAACATCTTCTGCTCCCGAAAAAGAAATTGCAATTTCACCTTGTTGGCTTAAGGCAAGTTCTAAAATTTCCCGAGGGCTTTTGGTTGCATACTCAGCAGCAAGAGCATCTACGATATCAATAGTCGGAATAACGGTCATGTGTGTTCCTGGCAAAAGGCTTGGGCGCATTGAGTTATGAAAAATATTCTAAAGGATAGTTGATAAACTGCTTAGCACTTTAATTTCAATCCTTATGAATAAAATTGATTTGATCAATAACAACGCAAAACTGAAAATCTTAATGGTATGATACAGCAATTTTTAACCAACGTTGGAAGCATTCATGGAAATCGTATGCCTAGATCTTGAAGGGGTTTTAGTTCCTGAAATCTGGATCAATTTCGCTAAAAAAACAGGGATTAAAGAACTCGAGGCTACAACTCGTGATATTCCGGATTATGATGTTTTAATGACTCAGCGTCTTAATATTTTAAAACAACACGGTCTAGGCCTAAATGACATTCAAGAAGTCATTGCTGAGATGGGGCCTTTACCTGGTGCAAAAGAATTTGTTGAGTGGGTGAGTACTCATTTCCAACTCGTGATCTTGTCAGATACCTTCTATGAGTTTGCGCATCCTTTAATGAAGCAATTGGGTTGGCCAACAATTTTCTGTCATAAGCTAGAGACAGATGAAAAAGGAATGATTACGGCTTATAAGCTACGTCAACCTGATCAAAAACGTGAGTCGGTTAAGGCACTACATGGCTTAAATTTCCGTGTTATTGCTGCTGGTGATTCGTATAACGATACAACCATGCTGGGTGAAGCTGACCATGGTTTCTTGTTTGATGCACCTGCAAACGTAATTGCTGAGTTCCCGCAATTCCCTGCAATTCACGGATATGATGCCTTAAAAGAAGCAATCCGTTCAGTTTCAAAGCGTAGCATTCCAGCTTAAGAAATAAATAATAAAAAAGGCGCTTTAAGCGCCTTTTTTATATGAATAGTTTTGAAACTTAGAATTTATAACCAAGTTTTAAACCGTAAGCGATTGCATTGTTGTCAGAGAACTCTGCAACATATTCATCACTACCTGCTTGCGCACCTGTTTGAGCTTTGGCATCACCCAACCAGAAGTATTTTACACCACCGGCAATAAATGTTTGTGGAGTAGGGCTATATTGAACACCTAAACCTACGTTCCAGTAACCTTCTGTTGGTCCTAATGTTGTTATAGGATTACCTGCACCAGAGTCCCAACCTACAGACACATTACCAGCCCACTTGTCGGTAAGTTTACGGCCTACACCCGCGTTCACAGACCATTGGTCATCAGCATATTCAACTAGGTTGAAGCCATTTGGACGTCCAACAAGACCACCTACAGCTTCTGAGACTTTGCCAAATTTATATGGTTGAATTGAGAAATCTTTCCAGTTCACCCAACGTACATTGGCAAACGCAACTGTATCAGCCATGACACCTGTTTGGAAATCAAGGTTAACAGACTGTGGTGTTGTAATTGTAGTTTTACCAGATGAGTTAATTGCTTGAAGTTTAGAAGCAGGAACATCTAAACCAGCAAGTACTGAAGTAAGACCAGGGAAATTTAATATAGATAAATTTTCATTAATATCCACTTTATGATCAATTTCAGAACGGTAAGTTACAGATGCTTTAAGTGCAATTTCAGGAATTTGATAAGCTGCGCCTGCTAACCAACCCGCGCCTGTTGTTTCTTTAATATTTGCATCATAACCATTATAAAGACTATAAGCTTGACCTCGTAAACTTACATTACCTTTAATTGTTTGTAATACAGGACCAGCGTAGAAATTGAAGTTTTGAGTCGGTTGGAAACCAAAAACAAAAGATAAGTTTTGTGTATCAACTTTAACTTTAGTTCCGCCCCTACCTAAATAATTATTTGCTGCATTAATAGCCGCTTGGGTGTTTTGTAGTGCTGTTAGTCCTGCACCTACAGTTGTATTTCCACCTGCAGCAACTTTTTGTAATGCGCCTAAGATCTCAGTTTGAGTTGGTTTTGTAGGATCACCGCCAGTAGTATTCGTCACATCTATAAGAGCTGGTGTAAATGCTGATCCAGATGCTTGAACTAATTTTTTAATTGAGCTGGTTGCTAACTCACCTAATGCCTTTTGACTTAAAATAGTATCAGTGCCTGGATTCGAAACGAATACATTATTACCTGAATATTCTGCATCTGCTCCAAATGGTTGATCATAGAGTAGACCGAAAGAGAATTTATCATTGAGTTGTAATTTTAATGCCGCACTTGGGAAATAATAATCATTACCCATGTCACTAATATCACGGCGAGTTGCGCTTGATCCTGCTTCTTTACCCGCTACATCTGGGTCTAAAACCGAAATACCAGCTTCAAAGTAGTTACCAGGCTGCAAAAATGCAGACATTGATTGTCCAGAGCGATCCAATGCTGCTGCAAAAACCCCAGTTGCAGGCAGCGTTGCTAAAATCATTGCAGTGCTCAGATGTTTTAATTTCATTTTAATCTTTCCTTGAACTTCAAGACATTTTTTTAAAAGTAACAGAGTTAAACCGTTTAAACTGTGTTGCCTTCAAAGCCTTTAATTACAACTTATAAAAGCTTTGATAACTCCATGTAACAAAAATAGCATAATTACAATAAGAGTAAATCTGTTATATGAACTGAGCAGCACTCATTTTTTATACAAATAAGGTCAATAATGGATGAAATATGAAGGAATATTTTCATTGGTAAATTATTTTAATTAATTGATATTTATATTTTTAATCTATTAATAAAGTAGTTTGTTCTAGTGACATTTTTGTCACAAATCCAAGAAAAATGGTCAAAGATTTTTTTGTAAAAATATGAATTAATTGATTATGAAATGAGTATTAGTTGTCATTTTTACTTGATAAGTCTAGTTTCTCTACATCTGTATATTATTGATTCAGTTTTATATTCTTAATTTTATAAAAAAGTTTACCTCTATTTTTTTACCATTTGATCTATTTTTTGAGCAAATTTAGACTTTCTATTTGAGAGGTTCAGCAAGAGAATAACCGAAAATAATAAGCTAGATTCGATTATTCATTTTTTAGAGCTAAAACACAGCGTTAGAGTGGGTATAACTTTTCATCAAACTCTTCAAGTTTTGGAAACTTTAATGGTTCTAGTTGGTCCAGGTGAGTGAGATAAGTCACGTAGTCTTCGAGGTGGGTTTCTCTGGCCTCTTGGCTAATGTAGGGGACGTGGTAGGCAGTGAATGGTGGTAGAACTTCAAAACCAGCATATGCCAAAGTACCGCGTTGGATTGGGGATAGATAATGTTCGATTGGACCGTGAATAGCGTTTTCCCCAAACATGTGTGTTCTACCACCGAGTGTTAAACACAACATCGCTTTTTTACCAGCCATTCCACCGTGGTTATAAAAGCGTTTACCACCGTAAAAGAGCCCTGAAACAAATACACGATCAATCCAGCCTTTTAAAATTGCTGGTACAGAGGTCCAGTAAAGTGGGAAATTTAAAATGACTAAATCAGCTTTTTTTACCTTTTCAATTTCTGCCTGAATATCAGGAGCTAGAAGTTGATTTTTACTGGCATTTCTTTGTTCTAGAGCATAGTTAAAATAGTCAGGCTGATTGAGCTCTAAAAAATCCTCTTTGGATGCAATAGGGTTAAATTGCATGGCATATAAATCTGAAACCTCTACGCGATGTCCCAATTTTTCTAGAGTTTGCTTTGCTGTACTTTTTAGAGCAGTGGTAAAAGATTGTGGTTCTGGGTGGGCATGGACAATCAGGATATTCATAGGGGCACCTGTGTTTTTCAGAAATTGTACTGTTTAGTGCAATTAAGCGGATTTTGCTTTGAATGACTATGCATCAATTTAAAAGGATGGCATAGTTCATGAACTGACAGTTTTTACCATTTCGCGCCATTTATTTTGCTCAATGGGTTACTCATGAATCCAGAATTACCCGGAACTTATATTAACTTAATCGTCGAGACTGTTAAGCGGTGGGGGGTCTCTTGTGAGCAGCTTTTAGATGGAAGCGGCATAACAGTAGATCAATTAAAAAAACCATATTGGTATGTTGAGTTTAATACCTTAAATCAGCTCATTGAGCGGGCCATCGAGTTGTGCAAAGAGCCTGCATTAGCGGGGTATTTGGCTTTAGAAATGACTGCTTCATGTTATGGTTCAGTCGGAATGGCTGCCATAGTTTCTCCAAATTTAGGGGAAGCCTTGAAAATTCTTGAACAGTTCATTGGGTCACGTTGTGAGGTTTTTAAACCAGAATTAAAACAAAAAAATAATTATGCATATTGGTTCATTCATCAGCCTGTAAAGGAATTTCAGTTGAGTCCAAATGCCAACATTTTTTTATTGGTAGGCTTTGTTCAAATTGCAAAAAATTTAACAGGCTTATCCAATTTAGGGAAAGTTGAATTACAAATGCCGGAACCGATAGGTTTTGCTCAAATAAGTAGTCAATTGGCAGTCACTTGTTTATTTAATCAAAAACGCAACAGCTGGATATTTTCAAAAGACTATTTAGCACAGCCTGTATTAACGGCAGACCCAATGTTGGCGCCTTTAGTAAATGCACAATGCAAGCGAGATATAGAAAAATTAAAGTTACGCAGTGGCTGGAAATGGCAAGTCAAACAAGTTGCTGAAAAATTACTTGTAAATGGTGAGATTGAGACATTAAAGGTAGGGCAAGTGGCTCAAGTCATGAATATTTCAGAGCGAACTTTGCAACGATATTTAGCCATTGAAAATACAAGTTTTACTATCTTAGTTGACTCACTTAAAAAGCAACATGCCCAGAAACTTTTAGCTCAAAATAACATGTCGATTGAAAAAGTAGCTTTAACTTTAGGTTATGCCGAGACTTCTCATTTTACCCGTGCGTTTAAGCGTTGGATGGGAGTCACACCCAAGTATTTTAAGACCCACAGCAAAATGGATGAATTGAGTTCACATTTGGGTTAGAGAGGCCACTGATTTAATTGCATGGCCTCTCTGATTCGAGAGCTTTAAGTTGTTTGTTCTGGCTTAGATGAGAGTGATTCAATTACTTCAAAATAGCTAGGTGGTGCTGGAACATGGCCACGATCTCTCAATAAACGATGCATACGTGGTAGTTTGAAGTAGGGCACCGAAGCCATTAAATGGTGTTCCATGTGGTAATTGACATGAATAGGGGCCACAAAGCTTCTAGCAATCCAACCTGCACGTGTTGTACGGGTATTGGTTAAAGCCGTATTGCTCGTTTGCATTCCTGCATGTTCGGCCATTGAGCGAATTCTTAAAAATAATGGAAATGGGGTCAAATAAGCTAAAGGCCATAACCAATAAAAACGTTGCTGACCAAATGCCTTTAAAACACCATAAAGAGCTGCGTTGGTTGCAATGGCTCCACTACTGTTTTTTACAAGATTTTTTGCATAATCAACAAGATGTTTATTGCTGCGGTCTAACCAGACTTGATCATTTGCAACAGTCCATTTCATTAAATCGAGATCCATTAACACTCGACCAAAGCTAAACTTTAATCCCGTCATACCTGTTAAGTCGCGTAAGAATTTACGGGTAATAGATTTTTTGCTTACGGGAAAAACCGACACTAACGAAAGATCGGGATCATCTGGAGTAGAGGTTTTTGCATGATGGCGAACGTGATGTACGCGATATTTTTGTAGATCATTCCAGATTGGGCGGCCGCATAGCCATTCGCCTACAAAGTCATTTATTTTTTTATTTTTAAATAAGCTTTTATGTGATGCATCATGCATCAAAATAGCTAGACATAATTGGCGACCAGCCAATATTGCCAAGGCAAGCATACAAGCAAGTAATTTGCCCCAGCTAGGTAAGTAATCCCACATCATGATTAAGCTCGCAAATGTTCCCCCAATAACCGCCCATGTACTTGCAACAGCCCAAGCGCCGTAAGCATCTGAAGGCTCCGTGAGTTCTTGTATTTCTTCTCTGCTAAATAGATCGGTAACACTCACCTGTGTATTCATTTTTATTCTCCCAAATCAGATTTTGGTATCCATATTTTATATTACCAATATAATCATAAAATTTTAAAAGTTGTAATATTTGTTTGTAAAAAAATAAATCGCTCTTTAATGTGTTAATTCATTTTCATAAAGTTTTTGCCACAGCTTTTGTCCAATCGAGTCTAGCTGTTGTACATTTTGAGCAAATTGATTGCGGGCATGTTCATTAACAAAAGGAGAGGGCAGCAAAGGATCATTCATTAATAAAGTAATGGTTTCTCGTCCTAGTAACAATGCTTGAGCAGCAGCGTCATTGAGCGGTAATTTTTCATATTTTAAAAGCCACTGCTGAATATCTTGGCTATAGTTTTTGTAGTTTAATTCGAGTTGTTTGGTATCCCATAAAGAAGCAATCAACTGAAGGCTTTTTGAGTCAAATTTTTGAATAATAGAAATTTTGGCTTCAATTTCAAGGCCTGCTAAAACAAGTTCTTCACATGTTTTTTCGAAACTATAGGCCAAATTGTCAGGTCGAATATAAATACCGGTTTCGAGTTCTTTAAAGCCAAATTGACGTAATGCTCGTTCTCTCTTTTTTAAAGCGGTGCGATCTATGCGACCTAACGTACCTGTAAATACTGCAAGATAATGCTGTTGCCATTCTTTGGTTTGTTTAATGCCATTTTTGCGGTTCAAAATGATTTTTGCCCATTCTTTGGTTGATGGCGAAAGTTGATAAATACCGCGCTCGACACTTTCTATCATGCCTTCATTTAATAGCCGAGTCGTCGCAACTCGAATACCGTTGTCACTCATATTAAAAAGTTTAGCGGCAATCAATATTTGTTTAATGGTGAGCTGAGGATATGCTGAGGAAAGAAATAAATCGATAATAAGATGGCGTGCATTAATTTTGATATTTTTCATTCAGATAGAATTTTTGATATGAGCTGCATTTAATCACAATAATATCATGTTTTTTTAAGAGCTTTTTAAGATGATTTTGTAGAGTAAGAGGCGGCAAAAAAGTTTTATCTATAACAAGAGAAATTTTGGCAGTTCTTTACCAAGTTTTATCTTTTTACGATAGTTAACCCAAGTTTGTCATCATGATGTGATACATTATCGCACTTTAAATAAACTGCCTTTAACTAGGGGCAATAACCACAAACGTTAGAAATGATCTGATATTGAACATGTGTTAAGTCAAATTTGAGGCTTACCAATTGCGATAAAACAAATTTTAGATCGTTCTAGTGATTAACTTTCTTTGAGCAAGTTATGGAAAATTTTGAAGTTATAAAAGCACTGTTTCTAGGCTTTGTTGAAGGCTTAACTGAGTTTTTACCCATCTCGAGTACAGGCCATCTGATTTTATTTGGTCATATTATTGATTTCCATTCAGACGGTGGACGTGTATTTGAGGTCGTAATCCAGTTAGGTGCTATTTTGGCAGTGTGCTGGTTATACCGACAAAAAATTATTAATTTGATTAAAGGTTTTTTTAGTGGAGATGTCGAGTCTCGTCATTTCGCCATCAGTGTACTTATTGCATTTTTCCCTGCAGTCATTATTGGTGTTTTGGCCGTCGACTTTATTAAAAGTGTTTTGTTCAGCCCAATTGTGGTTGCTATTGCATTGATTGTTGGTGCTCTCATTATTTTCTGGGTTGAATCTAAGCAGTTTGAACATAAGACAGACGATGCGACCAAAATTACTTTTAAACAAGCACTTTTAGTCGGGCTTGCTCAATGTGTTGCCATGATTCCGGGGACTTCACGTTCAGGTGCAACGATTGTAGGAGGAATGTTTGCGGGCTTATCACGTAAGGCTGCTACAGAATTCTCTTTCTTCCTTGCAATGCCAACTATGTTGGGTGCAGCAACTTTTGACTTGATCAAAAATGCAGACGTACTTACCGCTGATAATATGATTAATATTGGAGTGGGCTTCGTTGCAGCCTTTATTGCCGCTTTATTTGTTGTAAAAGCATTAGTGCTATTTGTAGAGCGCCATACGTTACGTGTATTTGCATGGTATCGAATTGTATTGGGTGTAATTATTCTGATCGCAGCAATGTTCTTTAATTTATCGGCTTAAAATCTGATGAAGTGAAAAGCCTAGAATATTCTAGGCTTTTTTATGCCTAAAAATTGATTTGAATTGCCTATTTATACAAAGTAAACGTAAGACACATGTTTTCATTTTAGCTTCATTGTTATATTGATTATTAGATTACCTCTCGCAATAAAACTATGCCGCAAAATCATCTCACGGAAAATTTGGTCGACGCATTTTTACATTTGGCTCCAGCAGAAGGTCTTTATCCTACTTTTATCTCCAACATCACCTTGATGCGTGTTGATCACTCCACATCACCTGTTGCAGTGTTGCAAGAACCTTCAATTGTTTTAGTCATACAGGGAGTAAAGCGAGGGTATATTGGCAAAGATATTTTTCAATTTCGTCAGGGGCAGTGTTTATTCATTTCAATTGCCATTCCCTTTGATTGCGATACAGTAGTTGAAAATAATGAACCAATGTTGGCTATTGCAATAAAATTTGAATCGCAAATGATGGTTGATTTAGTAACTAAACTGGATAAAGAACAACAACTGGTTACCGAAGACTCTCAGTCAGGCGATTTAAAATTGAGCTGCGGGCTTAGAGTGATTGATATGAACGCGACTATTTCGGAAGTTGCTCTACGATTGCTTAATTTACTTCGCTCTAAACAAGATACTTTTATCTTGGGTGAACAAGTAAAAAGAGAATTGGTTTATCGTGTATTGCAGGCTTCTGGAGGAGAGTTCATAAAAAATTTATCTGCCATGGCAAGTCGAAACGGTGTGATTTATACAATCTGTGAAATTATTCAGCGTGATTATTATCGTAATTTAACGGTTCAAGAGCTGGCGAAACAAGCGGGAATGAGCATATCGCTTTTTCACCAAACTTTTAAAAAAGTGACAAATTATTCTCCTTTACAGTACATCAAAATTACTCGACTGCATAAAGCACGTGAGTTGATCATGAACAACAAAATGGGCGTATCAGAAGCAGCCTATGAAGTCGGTTATGTCAGTGCCTCACAATTTAGTCGAGAATTTAAACGACTGTTTGGAATTCCACCTAAGTCTTCGATTATTTAACTTAGATCAGTGTTTTTAAAATATAAATCAAACATGGAGCATATAAATGACCCTTCCAACCACTATGAAAATTATTGAAATTACCGCTCCAGGTGGACCTGAGGTTCTAAAAGTTCAAGAGGCTAATATTCCGGTACCTCAAGCAGATGAAGTCTTAATTGAGGTAAAGGCTGCGGGAATTAACCGCCCTGACGTGTTACAGCGTATGGGGCTATATCCGATGCCTAAAGGTGTTACTCAAATACCGGGACTAGAAGTTGCTGGCGTGGTGGTTGCGGTAGGTGACCAAGTGCAACAGTTCAAAGTCGGAGATAAAGTTTGTGCTTTAACAAACGGTGGTGGTTATGCACAGTACTGTGCAGTTGCTGCGACACAAGTATTACCAATACCTGAAAATTTATCGTTTACTCAAGCCGCTGCTATTCCAGAAACGTTCTTCACAGTTTGGGCCAATCTGTTTGATATTGGTCGTTTAAAGGCAAATGAAACAGCATTGATTCACGGAGGGGCGAGTGGCATTGGCACCACTGCTTTAGCCATCTGTCATGCTTTAGGGATTAAAACTTTTGCTACGGTTGGAAGCGAAGATAAAGTTGAGGCACTCTCTGATTTGACCACTGCAATTAACTATAAAACCCAAGATTTTGAGCAAGAAATTTTGAAACACACCCAAGACCAAGGTGTTGATGTTATTTTGGATATTGTGGGTGGCTCTTATTTCCAGAAAAATTTAAATCTATTAAAACGTGATGGTCGACTTGTCATTATTGGTTTTATGGGGGGGCGAATCGCAAAAGAATTTGATTTACAAAAACTGATTTTAAAACGTGCCACAATTACGGGTTCAACGATGCGAGCGCGTACTAGCGAAGAAAAAGCACAAATTGCCCAATCTTTGCATGAGCATGTGTGGCCATTACTGGCACAAGGTAAGTGTTTACCGCAAATCTATAAAACGTATGCTTTTTCAGATGTACAAAGTGCTCATGAATGTATGGAGCAGGGTGATCACATCGGAAAGATCGTTTTAGAAATGAATGCGTAAAGCTGTAATCACTAAAGTTTAGGTGAATGATAGGTTTGCCTAAACTGAATTTTATAATTTTAAACTCTGCCTATTTCTCTATAAAAATTGCCAAATTCTATTGGCAGATTGCACCAGTTCTATGACTTCACCTATAAATTGAGTAAGAAATAAGAATTGGCTCTTAATTTATTATTTCTTTCCATACTGATGAAAAAGGATAGTAACAATGAATACCGCAAATATTGATGATAAAAATCCTACTCCAGATTTGGCTGAAGATAATGCCTTTTTCCCATCACCTTATTCACTGAGTCAATATACTGCTCCAAAAACAGATTACGATGGAACTACATACTCAACGCCGTATACGGGCAGTAAAAAAATCTTAGTGATTGCAACCGATGAACGTTATATTCAAATGCAAAACGGCAAGTTTTTTTCTACTGGGAATCATCCTGTTGAAATGCTTTTACCGATGTTTCATTTAGATAATGCTGGCTTTGAAATTGATGTTGCGACACTTTCAGGTAATCCAGCTAAGCTTGAAATGTGGGCGATGCCAAAGCAAGAACAGGTTGTATTAGACACTTTTCAAAAATATGCAGACAAGTTAAAAAATCCTCTGAAACTCTCAGATATTTTAGAAAATGTAGTAGGGGAAAATTCACCTTATGCGGCTGTCTTTATTCCAGGTGGGCATGGTGCATTAGCTAAGATTCCACATAGCCTTGAAGTAAAAAAAGTCCTTAAATGGGCAGTTGAACAAGATAAATTTATTATTACCTTATGTCATGGGCCTGCTGCGTTATTGGCTGCGGCTGTAGACGAAGCGCCTGAAAACTATATTTTCAAAGGTTATCAAATTTGTGTATTCCCTGATGCTTTAGATGCAGGGGCGAATATCGATATTGGCTATATGCCGGGCGCGTTACCTTGGTTAGTTGGTGAAAACCTTGAAAAATTAGGCGTAGAGATTTTGAATAGTGGCATTACAGGACAATGTCATAGAGACCGTAGATTGTTAACAGGCGATAGCCCACTTGCTTCTAATAATTTAGGAAAACTTGCAGCTGAAACATTGTTGGCTGAAGTGAAGGATTAAGTATATTGTTTTATCGAAATAGGGCTTTTATTAAGTCCTATTTTTTTATAAAAAATTTTAAAAAACAGCTCTTTTATAATTTAATTAAGATTTATTAATAATAAATAAAATCTATGACAGTGATAGAGAATTTAAAAAATGTAATTAATTTATGTATTTAAAAATAGCCTATATTTATAAATGTTGATTTATTAGGCAATAGTGTTATCTTTTGTAGAAAGATCGTTCTTTCTATGTAGGAACATCTTTTTAAAAAGAAATTAAATGAGGATTTTATAAAATGTTTATGAAAAACAGTGTATTGAAACTATTATTTCCAGTATTTGTTGTAGCCGGAGGATTAATGATATCAGGTTGTGAAACTGAGCAAACTTCTCAAAACAATTCAATGGTGGGATATGCACAGGAACAAGCAAAGGCACAAGCTGAATTTGCAAATCAACAACAGTTAGAAAAATCATCTTTACCTGAAGTTAAAGTGATAGCCGATGGGTCGGTTCAATCAATCAATACACAAAAGTAAGCTTTTTCAGTAATAGAAATAATCAATGTAAGCCCTCTAAAAAGAAAATAGTTTCTTTTGCTAGAGAATAAAAACTGTATAAAAAAATAATGGAATTTTAAAGTATGAAAAAAATAGCCAGTATATTTATACATAGTCTATGGCTATGTATAGGGGGAATGTTGAGCTTGTTAAGCCAACTGACCTACGCAGCACCAGATATTGTTGCACAAAACTATTCTGCTTCGCGTTCGCCTGGAATTCAATCATGTACTGTAGGTTATGATTTAATGGCGGGTGATATAAGTTATGGACAAAATTTAATTACAGGAGCTTTACCTTTTAGTCTTAATTATAAAGCACCTTTACGTCAAAATCTTTCCTCAGCACAAGTATTCGCTCAACCTGAAGAAAGTTCTCTGGGGTGGACTGATAATTATCAAGCTCACGTTCTTATACAAAATTTGAGTTTTACTACTAAAGAATATCAAAATTTCTCAGCAACCCAAATTACATCTAATCCTGTAAGCTATTATCTTCAAACAAATACTCCTGTAACCACAACTGTCTCTGCTAAAGAAATTATCGTTAGGTTGCCTGGAGAAAGTGTTGACACTATTTTTAAAGAGCAAGATGGTAGTTTTACACGCTTATATTCAGCAGATGGTTTTAGGGATTTAAATAACTATGGAATGGATCAGTTACCCTGGAATTCGGATTTAGGCGAATATCAACTGAGTCGCTCCGGTAATAATCTTATTATTATAAAAAATGGAGTAAAATATACTATAACTGATACTTCTTATACGATGTCTCCACAGCAGAGTAATACAAGTACAATAAATCTTTATGTTGATCCTTATGGATATTTGAGAACCACTACTGGTGAATGGAGTAGTAATGGATTATATCCAATAGCTATTTCTAATACCGCACCTTACATACAAACTACAGCAACGGTTTCAGTGGATTTGTATCGAGTAGCAAAAATTGAAGATCAAGGTCGTGTTCTAAATTTACAGTATGATAGTAAAATGAACCTGACTCAAGTCAATGATCAATATAATAATAAGTTAGTATTTGAGCATACTTTTCATGATACGGCGTTAGGCACTACACAAACTATTGATGAATCTCGTTTAATAACTAAGGTGACTTATACTGCTGCTCAAGGGGGCACGCAAGTTGCGACTTTTAATTACAAAGCTTATGCAAATAAGGTTCCAAGTACAGGAGCTGATACCACCGTATTTGCTTTAATTAGTTCAAGCTCAACTGTTGCAGGAAATTTCAGTTATGTGAATGAGATGACTGAAATAGGTGCAGTTAAAGCCTATGTTGCTTTTAAAGGTAGAACAGCGGATTCAAGCTATTATTATCCAGTATTAAGGCAGGTAAAAAATACTTCTGGTCAAATAGTGCGACAATGGGATGTAACTCAAAATTATGTGTTGAATGGAACAAGCTATTCAACTGCACAAACTACACTACGGTCATACACACCACTTTCGTCTGGAACAGCTCAAGACTTTACTACGGTATATGATGATAACGCTAAAACAATTAATTTAACGTTGCAGCTTGCTAATAGTACAGCAACTAGTTCTATTCAAAGTACAGTAAATGCAGATAATAGTTTGACTATTACAGCATCAGGTTATCCATGTTTAACATCTAATGGTACACCTGTAAGTAGCGCTGAGTTTAAAACAGATCGTAGTCGATTGGTGAAAGTTACCAATGCCAACAATGTCGCTACGAGTTATGAATATGATACGCAAGCGCGTATTACGGGGATAACTGATGCTGATGGCACCACGTTAAGCCGTAAAACGACATACACTTATGGTCTATTAAATAATAATGGTGTTAATTTATTTTTGACTCCAACGAGCGTTGTTACACCTAATCTTACTATTACTAATGTAGTTAACCCAAGAGGTCAGATTGTTACCCAAACTCAGGCTTCAAGTCAGACTGGAAGTACAAGTAAAGTAACTACGTATGGTTATGATGAAACGACAACAAGTAAACATTTTGGGCGTCTATTAAGTGTTGATGGACCACGCTCTGGTACAGCAGATAAAATCACTTATAGTTATGATGTTTACGGCAACCTAGCGAGCCAATCTCAAACAGTTAATGGTATTGCACGTGTAACTCAGTACTTGGGATACAATACATTTGGTGAGCCTGAACGAAACGTAAATCCAAATGGCCTTGTAAATCAATTTATTTATAATACTGATGGAACATTAAAAAGCCAAACTACTGGTGTTGGTGGAGCGACAGGTACTATTACAGGTCAAACAACCTCTTATACTTATAATACTCTTAAGCAAAAAATCAGTGAAACTACTCCAGATGCTGAGGTAACACAATTTGCATATGATCTAGCTGGTCAATTAATTCAAATTACATTACCAAATGGTAACCGTATTCAAAAAACTTACCATTCAATTGGAGCGGTGGCGAGTGAAAAGAGCGTTACCAGTGCGGGCTTAGTCGCTACAGAAAGTTATCAATATTTAGATACCAAAGGGCGAATTAGTAAAACTCAACAAGGCAGTGACTCTACACGTCAATACACTACTTTTATTTATGATAATAATGGTAATGTTATTCAAACTACGACTGCAGCAGGCCTGATTGAAAAATGGAGCTATGATGTACTTAACCGTGTAATTAGTCATACGGATGGCACAGGTAACATCGATACAAAAGGTTATGATGTTAACGATAATATCGTGCTTTCAAAAGATGCTTTAAATGCAGGAAGTAACCCGTTTAGTTATCGTAACGGTAATGTATTAACTCAAGAAGTTAATAGTGATTATGGAACCAAAGCTTACACTTATAACGAAGCAGATCAATTAATTCAGCGTTTACATGGTCCACGTAAGTGTAACTATAACACTCTAGATGAATTAGGCCGTTATAAGGCATTTGTATGTGCTGCAAATAGTGGAACTACAGCAAGCGAATACCAAGTGAATAATAATTACACCTACGACCAAAGCCGTTATGGTCGTCTTGATAAAGTTACAACTGGTGTGACGGGCTATGATGTAGATACTTTATATACATACGATGCATATGACCGAGTTACCCAAAAAGGTACCACTAACCAGTTGTTTAACCGTTATGCGAACACCCCTGGTAATACCTTCAATCTCAATTATGGCTATAGCACGGGCGGTAAACTCACTTCAATGACCTTACCATCTGGTCGTAGTGTTACCTATAGCTATAGCACAACGGGAATGCTGACGGGTATTAACTTAAACGGTAGTGCGCTTGTTCGTAGTATTAGCTATGACGGAGCTAACCGAGTTACAGGCTGGCAATGGGGAGCATCAGGTAACGCGGGTTACACTCAAAGTTATAATAATGATGGTTCTATAGCGGCTTTAACGAATAAGGATAATGCATCAGCAGTTAATTATTCATTAACTTATGCTTATGATAAAGATGGGCGTATTACTCTCGTTACTCGTAATAATGGAACTAAAGATGCTTATACCTATGATGCTGTAGACCGTTTACTTAGTGAAACCCGTACAACAGGTACAGCAGCGACTTATAGTATTAGCTATACCTATGACAAAAATGGCAATCGTTTAACTTTAAATGCTACGGGACAACACATGCAGCCTGCTGCAAGTGCTGCCTATACCTATACAGCTAACACAAATAAGTTAGCGAGTTTTACAAAAGGAGGCGTTGCACAGACTTTCAGTCATACTGCTAACAGTGAGCTAAGTTATGGTACTTATTTACCGACTTACGATTATGCAGGTCGTCGTAAAGTAGACCGTTCAAGCACAGATTACTATTACATGAACTACAACCATAAAAATGAACGTAGTTTTAGGGATAAAGTAGTTAATGGTGCTGTGGCTACAATGACTCAATACATCTACGATGAACAAAGTCATTTAATTGGAGAATATGACAAAACTGGAGCGCTTGTAGAATATGTGTGGATGGGCGACAAGCCAGTAGCAGCGATTTATGGCACTGGTGCGACAACCAAGATCTATTACATCGTTACAGATGCTCAAAACACTCCAAGACGTTTAGTTGATGGCGTAACTCATGCGGTAGTATGGAGTTGGGATTCGACAGCATTTGGTGTAGGTAACCCGACTGGATCAATCACGTTTAACTTACGTTTCCCAGGTCAATATTATGATGTGGGCACTAATCAGTTCTATAACCACAACCGTTTCTATAACCCAGAGCTGGGTCGTTATATGGAACCGGACCCGATTGGGTTAGAAGGTGGCTTAAATCCATATGCATATGCAGGTAGTAACCCAGTGATGAATATTGATCCGAGTGGGTTATCATTGACGCGAATGGATGACTTTATGATGGGAAATTCAATTGTTAATAATTTAAACAATATAGATCTGAATAGAGCGCAATTATCATTTGAAAGAATGGCTTCGAATCTTATTAATCAAGTTAGTAATGATAATTATCTGAAAAGTTTAAGTGTTAAAGATACAACTCAATTATCAAAATATTATCATAGTACTTTTTACCCAAATACTGCTCAAATACAACAAAGAGCGGAAAATTTACAGGCTGCTGGTACGGCTATAGATATATTCGCATTGGGATGTGCATCTACAGTGATATGTCTCCCTGTAGCAGGCGAAATCGGCGCGATTGGGGGGGCGGTTGGTGCATATGGCACTCTCCTAGATCAAAATGCTTCGGGCCCACAAAAAGCTATCAGTATAGCTGTACCTCCACTAGTATCATTAGGAGCAGTAAAGTTTATGACTACTATTCCAGAAGTTAAGGGTTTTGTAATAGATGCTTATGGTCTATATGTTGATAAAGTTACGGGAAAAACAATTGATGCAACATATGAATGTGTTAATTCAGACTGGAAGCAAAAAGGATGTAAATAAAATTAAATGATTTAATTAGGAGTAGATTTACAATGATGAAATCATTTTTTATATATAACTCTTCTGTTAAGAATTATATTTTATTAATATTAGGAATATTGATGATGGCATTATTAATTGCTATCTTTTATAAGGGAGGACTTAAAATTGATTTTGTACTTGCGACTATTGCAGGTTACTTTGTTATTTTTTTTGTATTAAAAAATTATAGATTTCCACTTATTCCAGAAGTTAAAGAAGATAGTGATGATCATCTGGTATATGCAAGATGTATATTACTAGTGGTTTTTCTTTTATCTTTATTTGTTTTAATGATTGGGGAATTACTCTGATTTTTTGATGAATAATCTTCTTGACCAACTAATCATTAATGATTAGTTGGTTTTTTTATAATGATTAACTGTATTTTAAATGGTTTTTATTGTTGATTGTGTTGGGTGTTTTTTGAAAATATAGAAAATTATTCAAACTCAAATCAATATTTTTTCTGTGAAAATCTGGTTATATTGCCAAAAGTAAATTTAAGGAATATTGAAAAATTTATAGAAAATATAATTAGTACATCTTATTTATTATCTTTTTCTACAAAAATAATCTAATAAAAGAACAAGAGGTAGGAAGTGAAAGAAACTTATCTTCTAATATATACAAGATATAAATTTCTAATATTTTTGATATATATATTAATTTCTAATCTTGGATTATTTATGCAATATACCAAGGAAGTTTTATCTATAACTTCCATTTTGGTTGTATTAACATCGACATTTTTTTGCTTATATGCTTGGTTTAATGGAACTTTTACCTTCGTATTTGCTATAGATGGTAATAGTAGTACAGGCGAGGTTTATAGAAGATGTTGTGTAATTCTTTTTAGCTCTTTGTTCTATGTATATACTTTAATTGATCCTTTTCTATAATCATTACTAGCATATTTATTTGGTAGATTATATGTGCGCCCTGTGGGACTCGAACCCACGTCGGTCGCTTAGGAGGCAACTGCTCTATCCAGTTAAGCTAAGGGCGCATAATTTTATGATTATAAACAAAAAAGCTATTGCTAAGGCAATGGCTTTTTCATGTTTTAAGTATTAAAACTTTAGCCATAGAGGGTAATAAAGATAAAGTTGAACCACTCCATGGTTTCATAACCACTTATGCCTTGTAGAAAAAACAGTTTATAACGCTAAAAAATCACAAAAAATTCATGTTGCTCTTTCTATGATCTGAAGCAAAACACGAAAAAGGTTTAAGGCAAGCAATCGGGTAGGTGAAGTTATTACCAGAGAGTTGTTTGTTAAAAATCAGATTTGGCTACCGTATAATTCAAAAGGGCATAACATGAAAAAAATTGCTGAACAGGACTTATCTAGAATTATTGAAATGGCATGGGAAGATCGGACTCCATTTGAAGCAATTGAGCGAGAGTATGGTTTAAGTGAAAGTGAAGTTATTCGTTTAATGAGATATAACCTGAAAACCAATAGTTTTAAACTCTGGCGCAAACGTATGGCAGGGCGTAAAACTAAACATCAGCAATTACGTTCACCAGAAATTGAACGAGCTTACTGTTCGCGTCAGTATAAATATGCATAACTTCTAATTTTATTATCGATGAAATTTTAATTTTTACAGCGCATAATTTTCTGATTATGAATAAAAAAGCCCCTGTCGAAACAGAGGCTTTTTTGTATTTAAGTATGAAATATAGAATTATTGTTTTTTAGAATTCAATAATTTAAATAGTACAAACATGAGAACGATCCAGATTGGAATCATCATCACTGACTCTTTGAAACCTTGGCTCCACATAATGTAGAGAACAACTGCAATAAAGCCTAAAACCAAATAGTTACTAAATGGTGCCCAAAGTGCAGGGAAGTGAGTTTTTTCACCTTTTGCTTTCATTGCTGATCTAAATTTGAGGTGAGTCAAACTAATCATTGCCCAGTTCAATACTAATGCACCAACGACGATATACATTAAGTGGCTTAATGCATTTTCGGGTACAAAGTAGTTCAACAGTACACAACCAAAAATTAACAATGCAGAAAGTAATACCGCTGGAACAGGTACGCCTTGTTTGTTTACTTTTTTGAAAACTTTTGGAGCGTTACCTTGTTGAGCTAGACCGTATAACATACGGCTGTTTGCGAACATACCACTGTTATAAACAGATAAAGCAGCAGTTAAAATAATAAAGTTAAGAAGATGCGCAGCCCAACCAATTCCCATTTGGCTAAAAATCATGACGAATGGGCTTTTGTCGAGGCCACCAAGATCTAATTGGTTCCATGGCACTAATGAAAGCAAAATTGTCAATGAACCGATATAGAAAATTAAGATACGGAAAACGACTTGGTTAATTGCTTTTGGAATGGTTTTTTTCGGATCTTTTGCTTCAGCCGCTGCCATACCAATTAGCTCAATACCGCCAAAGGCGAACATTAAGAAAGCTAACATATAGAACAGGCCGCTAAAGCCATTTGGAAAAAAGCCACCATGTGTCCAAAGGTTGCTAAATGAAATGCTTGAGCCAGCATCTGCTGTAAACAACAAATAAAGGCCAAAAACAATCATAGAGATGACCGCAGTTACTTTAATAATGGCGAGCCAGAATTCAGATTCACCATAAAATTTAACGTTGGTTAAGTTAACTGCCGTGATTACGACAAAGAAAAATAAGACAGAAGTCCATGCTGGTATGTGGGGCCACCAATAATTAATATATTTGGCTACCGCGGTGAGTTCACTCATCGCAACCAGAACATAGAGTATCCAATAATTCCATCCAGCTAAAAATCCAGGAAATTTCCCCCAATATTTATAAGCAAAATGGCTGAACGATCCTGCAACAGGTTCTTCAACAATCATTTCTCCCAAGTGGCGCATAATCAAAAACGCGATTAAGCCGCCAATGGCATATCCTAAAATAATGGATGGTCCCGCAGATTGAATCACTTGCGCCGAGCCTAAAAATAATCCGGTACCAATTGCTCCACCCATAGCAATTAATTGGATGTGTCGATTTTTTAGTCCTCGTTGCAGTGTAGAAGATTCGTTGGTCAAAGGTCTTCACTCACAATGAATAAGTAAATTATTCTAATAGATGGAGTTATTTTAGCCTAGCCTACAAATTAATAACGAGTGACTGAAAAGTACTCTTAAAAAATATTTAAAATCAATCATTTGTATTTAATATTATGATATCGGGTGAAAAGTGTTCTAAAAAATATAATTTCATATAGACTTTTTTTCCTAGATTTTGCTTAGATTAAGTCATTGCAAGCATATTGCTAAATTCCCAAAATATGCTCGCGTCAATACGATTGATGTATAAAAGCAGAGTGCTATCTCTTGACCTTAAAACAATTTAAGATGAAGAGAAGGGTAAACAAGAATGCTTGTTTTGATATAGAAGAACATAATAGTAAGGATAACAGTTGATATGAGCTCAGTACCGCAAATTAAAATTCCAGCAACTTATATGCGTGGTGGAACCAGTAAAGGTGTATTTTTTAAGCTTGATGATTTGCCGGAAAAAGCCCAAGTTGCAGGACAAGCACGAGATCAACTCTTACTCCGTGTGATTGGTAGTCCAGACCCTTATGGAAAACAAATTGATGGGATGGGGGGAGCCACTTCTAGTACCAGCAAAACTGTTATTCTCGCGAAAAGTACTCAGCCAGAGCATGATGTAGATTATTTATTTGGTCAGGTTTCAATAGATCAGGCTTTTGTAGATTGGAGTGGTAACTGCGGAAACTTAACTGCTGCGGTTGGCTCTTTTGCTATTTCAAATGGCTTGGTTGATGCAGAACGTATTCCTGAAAATGGCTTGTGTACTGTTAGAATCTGGCAAAAAAATATTCAAAAAACCATTATTGCCCATGTGCCTATCACCAATGGTCAAGTTCAAGAAACTGGTGATTTCGAGCTGGATGGAGTGACGTTTCCTGCTGCTGAAGTTCAAATTGAGTTTTTAGATCCAGCCGATGATGGCGAAGAAGGCGGCGATATGTTCCCGACAGGAAATGTCGTTGATCAATTAGATGTTCCTGATATTGGTCGTTTTCAAGCAACATTTATTAATGCCGGAATTCCAACCATTTTCTTAAATGCAGAAGATTTGGGTTACCAAGGCACTGAATTACAAGATCATATTAATAGCGATGCGGCAGCACTGGCACGTTTTGAAAAAATTCGTGCGTATGGTGCGGTACAGATGGGTTTAATTAAAGATATTTCAGAAGCTGCTGCGCGTCAGCACACACCAAAAATTGCTTTTGTTTCTAAACCAAAAAACTATACCGCTTCAAGTGGTAAGTCTGTTTCAGAGAGTGATGTTGATTTACTGGTCCGTGCTTTGTCGATGGGTAAATTGCACCATGCCATGATGGGAACAGCAGCAGTTGCGATTGGCACTGCTGCTGCCATTCCGGGTACATTGGTGAATTTAGCGGCTGGTGGTGGCGAACGTGAAGCGGTACGTTTTGGGCATCCATCTGGAACATTACGTGTTGGCGCTCAAGCTGAACTTGTTAATGACCAATGGGCGGTTAAAAAAGCCATTATGAGTCGTAGTGCACGTGTGTTAATGGAAGGTTGGGTGCGTGTTCCGGGTGACAGTTTCTAAACTTCCTCTAAATAAAAAGCCTCTCAATATGTAGAGGCTTTTTTACGCCTGCCTTTAAAAACTCAGCACCCACTTTTCACAGTGAATCGTGTATGATGTAGCGCATGAATGCTTCATTACATTCAATAAAATTTCTCTACTGATTTTATCGAGGCGACTGTGTCATCACTCTCTCAAGTTAATGCGGATGTTTTAAAACAAGCTCAACAACGTATTCAACAAGATTTATTGACGACATTGGCTGCGTTCTCAATTCCAGAGCCTTTAAAAAGTGCAGTACACCATGCAGTTATGCTCGGTGGAAAACGTGTGCGTCCGGCTTTATGTTATGCCACTGCTTCTTTACAGCCAAATCCAAATTTTGCGGCCGCTCGTCGTGCTGCGGTTGCGGTCGAACTCATTCATTGTTACTCACTAGCGCACGATGACTTGCCTTGTATGGACAATGATTTGCTGCGTCGTGGTCAGCCGACTTGTCATGTTGCGTTTGGTGAAGATACTGCTTTGCTTGCAGGCGATATTTTACAATCGATGGCTTTTGAGGTTTTAGGTAGTCGTTTGTTTGATGAACAAGGGCAGGGTACTGATGCTGCGATTGTATTAAAACAAATGCAGATTTTAGCAACTGCCAGCTCTAAAATGGTCTCTGGACAGGTGTTAGACTTACAAGCTGAAGGCAAGCAAATTGCTCAAGACGAACTAGAAAATATCCATCGTAATAAAACTGGTGCGCTCATTCAGGCCGCAATTATGATGGGTGCAGTCACCATCTTTTCTGGAACGGATCAAGCAATTCCAAAATTGCGCCAATATGGGCAGACCATTGGACTGGCTTTTCAAGTGTTAGACGATATTCTCGATATTACGTCGAGTACCGAAGCTTTGGGTAAAACTGCTGGTAAGGATGAGCAAGTGCAAAAATCGACATACCCAGCCTTAATGGGTCTCGAACAAGCACAGATTTATGCCAAAGAATTGCACGATCAAGCTTTTGAGGCCTTAGCTCATTTTGGTGATAATGCAAAAGAATTAGTTGATATCTCACAATTTCTTTTAGCGCGTACGAACTAATAATATTAAATCAATATTCATAACTTCTATTCATGCGAAATGAATAAAGGAGAAAAAAATGAATGGTGAACAACTCCATCAAAAAGCAATTGAAATTGCGCGTAATCTTCCCTTTAGTCAACAGACTCATCCTTTTGGTCCAGACTATGAAGTTTTTAAAATTTTAGAGAAAATGTTCATGCTGACGGCGGAAGTCGCAGGCGTCAAAATGATTAATGTGAAGTGTGATCCGTATAAGAGTCAGGAATATCAGGAGCTTTATTCATTTATTATTCCGGGTTATCACATGAATAAAAAACATTGGATTTCGATTACACCGCATAAGAACTTAACAAGCGATTTACTGCAAGATTTAATTCATGATTCTTATGATTTAGTCGTAAAGAAATTACCTTTGAAAGATCAGAAAAGATTAAAAAACCAATAATATAAAAAAACGGCGACATGATAGTCACCGTTTTGATTTTAATTACTTATTTGAAGTAATTGAATTAATTATGCTTTCCCATAATACCGCGAATTGTATTTAAAACATCGGCAGGTAAAACCACAGTTTTAGCATTATTTGATTTCGCCATATCCTGCATTGCTTTTACATATTGTTCACCCAAAAGGTAAGCAACCGGAATCTCTTTATCGCCAACTGCACTGGTCACCATTTCAATTGCACGTTGAGAGGCTTCAGCTAAAACAACTTGAGCTTCAGCATCACGGCGAGAAGCTTCTAAACGACCTTCTGCACTTAAAATAGCAGCCTGTTTTTCACCATCGGCTTTGGTAACAGCAGCACGACGTTGACGTTCTGCGGCAGCTTGCTCTTCCATGGCAGCTTGCATGGTATGAGACGGTTGAATGTCCTGAATTTCGACTGTTTTTAAGGTAATGCCCCAATCTGAAATATCGTCAGAAATAGCAGCTTTTAACTTAGCCTTAATGTGATCTCGTGAAGACAAAGCATCATCTAGATCCATTTCACCGACAATAGAACGTAATGATGTTTGTACAAGGTTCTGAATCGCCCATGTATAGTTTTCAATACCGTAAACTGCTTTTTCTGGTGTGGTTAAATTAATATAGGCAACAGCATTCATGAGCAATACGGCATTGTCACGTGTAATCACTTCTTGCGACGGGATATCTAGCACAATATCTTTCGTGGTAATTTTATAAGCCACTTCATCGATATAGGGAATCACAAAATTAAGTCCCGGATTAAGGGTCGTGTGATATTTACCTAAACGTTGGACAATCCATTTGTAGCCCTGAGGAACAATACGAACCCCTTTAAAAATGGTAACACCTACAAAAGCCAAAAAGGCTAAAACAATAATAGTACCGACTGGCATGAAAATACCCTCTCTTTATCTTTAATGTTTATGAAGTACCATGGGTTTGAACAATTAAGTCGTTACCCGAAATGTCAATAACTCTGACACGATCGCCCACTTTAACAGGAGTGGTGCTCCGACAATTCCACTCATCGGCCCCTAAAATAGGCATTGGAAAGCGAACAATAATTTGATCATGGTCTAGACCAGTTTGAATAACCATTCCAATTTGACCAATTGTTGCTTCACGGGGGAGGCCCGCTTTCGTTTTATCAATTGATAAGGGTTTAATAAACTTGAACCAAAGAATGGTGCATAGCACTGATAATATTATCCACAATACAATTTGCGTTGTGAGGCTAATATCTGGAAATAACCAATAGAGAATGCACACCATAATGGCGGCAATACCAAACCAGAGTGCGGCAAAGGCAGGTAGAATCAGTTCAGAAAGAATAAGTAAGATACCCAATACAAACCAGTGCCAAGGTTGTACAACAAATTCCATAAATCTGCTCTTTTATATATCTTTATGATGGGTAAAAGTGACTAATATCACTTTTACCACTGTAGCAGATGATAGGAAATGTGGATAGAAAAAAACCACTTCAATTAGAATTTAGAGCGTGGCGCTGGCTTAAATGCTGCTGGAGATTTTTTGAAGGTTGCAATTGCACCTTCAATTTGACGCATTTGAGCTTGAGCAGCTTTTTCACCTTCCAAAATTGCTTCATTACTGGATTTCAAGTCTAGTGTACCTAAATGACCAACTTTAGGTTTAATTACCACATTTGCTTGCTTGAGTTCTTCATTAATACTTTGTTGGCCCATGATATTAATCGTCTGATCAAGTAATCCCCACATATTGGCTGGACGGTTACCTGCCGGACGCGCGGAAATATCAACCGCAATCACAATATCTGCACCCATATCACGAGCTGTTTTTACAGGAATTGGGCTGACTAGGCCACCATCTACGTATTTTTGATTGCCGATTGTGGCTGGCACGAACACATTTGGAATACTGCAAGAGGCGCGTACTGCTTGGCCTGCATTACCTTTAATAAAGTCTGCCTTTTGACCATTATCAAGACGAGTTGCCACAGCCGCAAAACGGATTGGGAACTTCTCAATCGGTTTGTTGCCAACATTACGGTTCACGTAGTCTTGTAACTTTTGCCCGAGAATAATGCCTTGACGGTTAAGTGTTAAATCACGGATATCAGACTCTTGTAATTTCAGAGCCAGACTTTGCAATTGATAAGGTGTTTGTCCACTCGCGTAGATACTTCCAACAAAGCTACCAGCGCTGGTACCCGTTACAATTTTAGGCTTAATTCCATGAGACTCTAAAACCTTGATCACACCAATATGTGAAAATCCTTTTGCTCCACCGCCACCTAAAGCAAGTGCGATGACAGGTTCACGGGCTTTAATTGAAGTAGTCGGCGTTGGTGTTTTGCTAAATTTATCACAGCCAAAGAGTGCTAGAGAGATAAATCCAATACTGGCAAATTGAGCAATTTTCATCTTTAAAAATAATCTATGTCGAGATAAATTAAGAAGGGCCATAAGACCAGATTCGCTCAATTTTTGCTAGGTTTTTTTCACTAGATTTTGTAAAGGTTCGGCAAGCCAATTACGATTTTTGGGTGAAATTTTTCCTTCATAGCGGTCAAAAATCTTTTGTAGATCTTCATCATAGTTTCCACTTGGGTCTAAGTGACCTAAGCAGTGAATCGTTTTATGGTCATAATCAAAAGAAAACATCACAATGGGAATATTGGCTTTTGCGGCAATATGGTAAAAACCACTTTTCATTTTTTTTGCTTTTTTACGTGTGCCTTCAGGTGCCATCCCAATCCAGATCTTGTCATATTTTTGAATCGTGGCGACGACTTGTTCAGTAAGTCCATTGGCTGTGTCACGTTTAACTGGAATAACACCAGCCCAATCTAACGCCCGTTTAAAAGGTGGTTTAAAAAGAGCATCTTTACCTAAAACCGTAATCTGGATACCTAATCCGAAAATAGCAAGAAAACCATACCACCCATCAATGTTAGACGTATGAGGTGAAATAATCGCAACTGCTTTTGGATAATTAGGAATTTCGCCTTCAATTGTCCAACCTTGCGCTAAAAAAAGTTTTTTAAATAGTGCACGGCTTAATGCAGTGCCGCGTTGAGGTACCAAATGAGGTAAATTAGGGAAATGTTGATCCATATTTTTTAAATTTTAACTTGTCCTTGTTTAATCTTAATCTTTTGAAATATATGCTTCATTGGCAAAATGTAAGAACAACATGACATTTGATGTTATTCCTCATTAAAGAAATAAAAAGTAGGTATCTATGTTTCGGCAGCAAAATCTGTATCTTCTGCTATTTTCCTTATATTGGGCACAAGGGTTGCCTGTCGGGTTTATGACCCATGCCTTACCCGTTATTTTAAGAGCGCAAGGTGTGTCACTCGCCCATATTGGTGGCTTTGGCTTACTCATGTTGCCTTGGTCAATCAAGATATTTTGGGCGCCGTGGGTTGATCGACATGCGCTTTCACGTTTAGGGCACTACCGCAGCTGGATTCTACCTACCCAGTTTTTGACGGTGGGTGTGCTGTGCATTTTGTCTTTTTTCCCCATTCAGGCTTTAGATCAGTCTCTTTATTTATTTGCCTTTTTTATTTCGCTTCTTTTAATGAACTTAACAGGAGCAACACAAGATATTGCTACCGATGCTTTGGCTGTCAATTTGTTGAAACATGAGCAGCAACATTGGGGAAATACATTTCAGGTGATTGGTTCCCGACTAGGTTTTATTGTCGGGGGAGGCGCCGTACTCTGGTGCTTAGACTGGTTGACGTGGCAACCCACTTTTTTGCTATTAGCGGCTTTGGTGTTTTTAAATACTTTACCCGTTTTATTATTTAAAGAACCTCAACACAATTCTCATTCAAATAATGAACCTCAACTTAACCAACAAAACTTAGCCATAAAGATTAAGGCCTACTTGAGTTATTTCTCTCAAAATAAAGAGCTCCGTTCTTGGTTGGTTGTACTCATTACTTTTAAAGTAGCAGATGGCTTAGCTGGACCATTACTTAAACCTTTAATGGTAGACATGGGTCTAAGTTTTACTCAGATTGGCGTTTATATAACGATGCTCGGTGCAGTAGCAGCACTGGCAGGGGCCGCAATTGCAGGTTGGCTGCTTAAATACTTTTCTAGACCTACGGCCTTAATTGTGTTTTCAGTATTTAAAATCATGAGTTTAGCTGCTTATACCTATTTAGCTTATACCTACGAGCAGAAAATTCAACTCAATGTTTGGGGAGTTTATGCCGTAAATGCTTTAGAGGATGCATTCTCTGCAATGTTGTTGGTGGTTATGTTGACCTTAGTCATGCATTACAGTCGAAAGGAATATGCGGGTACAGATTTTACCTTTCAGGTTTCGGTCATGGCGACTGTAAGTGGTCTTCTTTATAGTTTCAGTGGTGTGCTTGGCGATGCACTTGGTTATTTCCATTATTTGATAGCTATTGTCATTATTGGCATTGTTACTTTGCTCCCTATTTACCTGTGGAAACATGCAAAACTACAAGAAAAATAATGTTAACTAAATGAAATAAAGAAATTTAATATTGCTTAAGCGGTGATCTAAGCTTTATCTAATACCTTTGTCTATGTTTTTAAAAATGTATGTTTTTAGCTATTTAAATGCTCTATTAATTATGCCATCTTGTTTGGGTAGCAAATGGAAGCTAAAAGGAGTAAAAATGGATTTCGTTAACAAGAAAAATCATGTGAATCAATCAAAATGGGTAGAAAAATGTTCAAGTAGATTGGATATTAGCCTAAAGTCTAAAAAAGAATAATGAAATAACGATTTAATCATTCTATAAGATAAGAGAGTTGTGTAGGATTCGTTACAACATGAAGTTAAGGTAAAAATCTGTAAGTCAAAGTATGTTTTTTATGTCTTTGGTTATTGGTTTTGGTCTTGCATAACGTTGAAATTGGTTTTGGTTGCGGTAATAAAATTAATGTAACCAAAGTGGAGGAGAGTTGATTTTTTAGCCCCTAATTTAATGGCGTAAATCAACTTGGCATGGATAGGCAACATAAAATATATTTTTGGAGTTTTTGATGGATCTATTCCTTAATCGTAAATCTTTCGTTGTTAAAAGTTTAGCTCTTACAGTTACAGCTTTAATGATGAGTGGGGCACATGCTGCGACTTCCGACAAAGCGGAAATTCAACAGCTTCGTAAAGAAGTTGAAGCTTTAAAAGCTTTAATTCAACAACAAAGCCAAGTGCAGCAACAACAGCAGCAAGTACAGCAACAACAGCAAGTACAGTTAGCTGAAGTTAAGGCACAACCAGTTGCTGCACCAGTTTCGCCGTTAGCAGGATTTAAATCTAAAGCTGGCGCTGATGTGAACCTATATGGTTTTGTTCGTGGTGATGCTAACTATATTCTTGAAGGTGCGGATAACGACTTTGGTGATGTTAGTAAGTCAGACGGCAAAACACATGATAAATTACGTGCGACTGCTAAAACTACACGCCTTGGTTTAGACTTTACCGCTCCAGTAAATGATGCCAAAGTTGGTGGTAAACTCGAAGTCGACTTTGCTGGTTCAACAACAGATTCAAATGGCTCATTACGCGTTCGTCATGCGTATGTAACATATAACAACTGGTTGTTTGGTCAAACAACATCTAACTTCTTGGCGAGCCATGCACCAGAAATGATCGATTTCTCGACCAACATTGGTGGTGGTACAACACGTGTTCCGCAAGTGCGTTATAACTACAAGTTAGGACCAGCTACACAATTGTTTGTATCGGCAGAAAGAGGTGATAGTTCTGGTCTTACTGGTAAAAAAGATGCAGATGGTGCTTGGATAAATGACAGTATTAAATATAGCTTACCAGTATTAACTGCTAAAATTACTCAAGGTTATGCAGATGGTAAGGGTTCTGCTTCAGCTCGTGCATTAGTTGAAAACTATAAATCAAAAGCTGGTAGTGACAACCAAACAGGTTGGGGTGTTGCTGTTGGTACCGACTTTAAAGTATCTGATCCTTTAAAACTCTTTGCTGATGTGTCGTATGTAGTAGGTAATAGTAACTATCTATATGGTAGTAATAAAGCCTATACAATAGTAGATGGCGATATTGAGCAAAATGAATTTGTAGCAGTACAAGTGGGTGGAACTTATAAGATTTTACCTAACTTGCGTTCTACTCTAGCGTATGGTGCTCAGTTCTCTGATGACGGTACTGATTATGCAAAAGCATATGCAGCAGGGAATGAAAAAGTTCAACAAGCATGGCTTAACGTGATTTATACGCCAGTTAAACCAATTGATTTAGGTGTTGAGTACGTTAACGGTAAGCGTGATACTTTTGACGGTAAGTCTTACAAAGATAACCGTGTTGGTTTAATGGCTAAATATAGCTTCTAAACCTAGCAAAAACATTATGTTTTGAAGAGTCGAGGTTCATGTGAATCTCGACTTTTTTCTTTTTATATAGAATTTAACAATGAGTATTTCTAAAAGTAGCCATTTAGGGCTGCTTTTTTATTTAAGTGATTTTTAAGTTTTAATTTCTACAGTGAAGCATCATAAAAAGATTGTAGTTGTCCGAGATGCTTAATTTTTTTTCTAAATTAAGGAATAAACAGGTTTCACTGTTTATGTTTAATTTAATTTTAGCTATTTGGTTAGGAGCCATTCTCAATATTGGTTTCTTCCATAGCATTAATCTTTTAACTCCATATTTTGGAGTAAAAGCTATTTTGTTCTTGGCTGCTACAGTGGTTATTGTTGTTGCTGCTTATTATGCAATTTTACAGATTTTAAATTGGAAATGGACTGCTAAAGTTCTTGCCATTATTCTGGTGATTATTGGGGGATTTAGCGCATATTTTGTAAATACACTCGGAATAGTAATTTCACCAGATCAAATTCAAAATATGGTACAGACCGATGCAGCAGAGATTTCTGATTTAATCTCATTGCGTTTTGGACTTTGGACAGTTTTTTTAGTAGTTTTACCTATCATTTTGATTTTTCAAATAAAGCTTAAAAAAGAAAAAACATCTCATTTATTGTTGAAAAAAGTCAGTTCAATTGTCGTCTCTTTTGTAATTGTAGGGACTTTGTTGTTTACATACTATGTTGATTTTGCATCTATCTTTCGTGAGCATCGTGATTTAAAAGGCATGATTTCTCCTCAAAATAGTATTTCATCTTTAATGTCTTACTATCACAAGATGGCACCTAAGAAGAACTTACCATTAATACATTACGGTGAAGATGCTCATCAAGTTCAGGCAGTACAAAAGAACTTGCCTAAATTGATGGTACTAGTCGTTGGTGAGACAGCTCGTGCGGAAAGTTTTTCACTCAATGGTTATGCCAAAAATACAAACCCAGAGCTTTCTAAGCAAGATGTTTTAAATTTTTCTCAAGTCAACTCATGTGGTACAGCAACCGCTGTTTCAGTTCCATGCATGTTCTCGGGTATGCCACGTGTTGACTATGATGAGCAATTAGCAAGTCATCGTGAAGGTTTATTAGACATTGCAAAGCGTGCGGGTTACCAAGTGACTTGGATTGATAATAATTCTGGTTGTAAAGGGGCTTGTGATCGTGTTGAGCAGTACCAAATACCCGAAAAGTTAAAGCAAAAATGGTGTAAAGATGGTGAATGCTATGATGATATTTTAATTGATAGCTTAAATGAGTATTTAGCCACTATTCCTAAAGAAGACACGCGTCCACGTTTAATTGTTTTACATCAAGTCGGAAGTCATGGTCCAGCTTATTACAAGCGTGCGCCTGCTGAATATCAACCGTTTAAACCGACTTGTGATACTAATGCGATACAGGGCTGCTCTCGAACAGAGTTATTAAATAGTTATGATGACACGATTGTGTATACAGATCATGTGTTAAGTCAGATGATTAATAAACTAAAAGAATTATCGAAATATCAAACAGGTTTATGGTATTTATCTGATCATGGTGAATCAACTGGTGAACATGGTTTATATTTACATGGTTCACCGTATGCAATCGCACCGAGTCAACAAACACATGTACCAATGATTATGTGGTTTTCCGATAGCTGGAAACAACACAACCTTGCACAAGTGAGTTGTTTAGGCCAACAAACTAAAGAAAAGTTAAGTCAGGATAATTTATTCCCAAGTTTATTAAGTTTGTTAGATGTAAAAACTCAGGTCATCAACCCTCAACTGGATATGCTGCACTCTTGTGCCCATGTGAATTAAAGCGAGCCTATAACATGACAAAAATCTTGATGATTGAAGATGATTTTATGATTGCAGAGTCAACAATAACGTTGCTGCAATATCATCAATTTGAGGTGGAGTGGGTCAATAATGGCTTAGATGGTCTGGCTCAGTTGGCTAAAAATAAATTCGATTTAATTCTTTTGGACTTAGGGTTGCCTATGATGGATGGCATGCAGGTCTTAAAGCAAATTCGCCAAAGGGCAGCAACTCCTGTATTAATCATTTCGGCACGAGATCAGTTACAAAACCGCGTGGATGGATTAAACCACGGTGCAGATGATTACTTAATCAAACCATATGAATTTGATGAGTTACTTGCTCGGATACATGCGCTATTGCGTCGTAGTGGGGTGGAAGCTCAGCTTGCGAACCATGAGCAACTATTACAAAGTGGCGATCTGGTTTTAAATGTTGAACAACATATCGCAACCTTTAAAGGTCAACGGATTGATTTGTCGAATCGTGAATGGGCGATTCTTATTCCTTTGATGAGCCATCCAAATAAAATCTTTTCTAAAGCAAATCTTGAAGATAAGTTATATGATTTCGATAGTGATGTGACCAGTAATACAATAGAAGTATATGTGCATCACTTGAGGGCTAAACTCGGGAAAGACTTTATTCGAACTATTCGAGGGTTGGGTTACCGTTTAGGGCAATCGTAACTTAAATTTTGGAACTTCATAATAGTGCATTATTCATTAAAAAAACGACTGATTTGGGGCACCTCAATTTTCAGTGTCATTTTAGGTTGTATATTAATTTTTAGTGCCTATAAGGTTGCGCTTCAAGAAGTTGACGAAATTTTAGATACTCAAATGCGTTATTTAGCAGAACGAACAGCTGAATATCCATTGAAAACAGTAAGTAGTGAGTTCGATTTTCACAAAACTTATCATGAAGAAGATCTATTCGTAGACATTTGGGCCTATAAAGATCAGGCCCATTTATCTCATCATTTACACCTGTTGGTTCCACCTGTTGCACAAGCTGGCTTTTATTCGCATAAAACCAGCCAAGGTTTAATCCGTACCTATGTTCTGCCTTTAAAAGATTATCAGATCCAGATTAGCCAACAAGAAAAGGTCCGTGAGGCTTTTGCTTGGGAACTCGCAGGAAGTATGTTCATTCCGTATCTAATTATTTTGCCATTTGCGATTTTTGCTTTAGCCGCGATTATTCGTCGAGGTTTAAAGCCGATAGATGATTTTAAAAATGAACTGACTCATCGTGATTCGGAAGAATTAACGCCAATTGAAGCTTTAGACTATCCTCAAGAATTATTGCCCACTATTGATGAAATGAACCGTCTGTTTGAACGTATATCTAAGGCTCAAATGGAACAAAAACAGTTTATTGCCGATGCTGCACATGAACTTCGAACTCCTGTCACAGCTTTGAATCTACAAACTAAAATTTTAATCAGTCAACTGCCTGAGCATGAGTCATTGCAAAACTTGAGTAAAGGATTGGCGCGTATTCAGCATCTGGTCACCCAGCTTTTAGCTTTGGCAAAGCAGGATGTGTCTTTGAGCGTGATTGAACCCACCAAATATTTTCAGCTTAATGATGTCGCTTTAAATTGTGTTGAGCAGCTTGTTAATTTAGCCATGCAAAAAGAGATTGATTTAGGGCTGGTTCGTAATGAACCTATTGAAATGCATAGTGTTGAGCCGACAGTACATTCTATTATTTTTAATTTAATTGATAATGCAATCAAATATACGCCCCACCAAGGTGTGATTAATATTTCAGTTTTTACAGATACAGATGGCTACGCGTGTATTCAAATTGAAGATAGTGGTGCGGGGATTGAACCTGAACATTATGATAAAGTTTTAAAACGTTTTTATCGGGTACACCACCACCTTGAAGTGGGCAGTGGCTTAGGTCTATCGATTGTTGACCGTGCAACTCAACGTTTAGGTGGAACTTTAACACTTGATAAAAGCTTAGAGCTTGGTGGCCTTTCTGTTCTGGTTAAACTGCCTAAAGTTTTACATATTCATGAAACAAGAACTTGATTTATACAAGTTCTTGTTTGATTCGTTTTTCAAATTCGAAGCGGTGAATACAAACTGCATAAAATAAGATATTTACTGCCCAAACTACCCAACCTGTCCATAAATTGTGGCTCAGGAAATGCGCACCACGCATCATTTGCCCCCAACCCATCATAAAGCCTAAGATAAGACCCGCCGCTAAGTAAAAATAGGCACGCTTAGGCCGCTCAAGACGATAAACAAAATAACCTGTCATTAAGATGAAACCAGCACTTGCATGGCCGCCCGGAAAACAGTGTCCGTGTTTGGCGGTAAAATCCCATACATATCCTAACGTGGTAGGATGAACCATATTCCAAGGGCAGGCATGAGCCGATTGTGATTTTAATAAGCCAATTATACCGCTACTAATCATGCTCACAAAAAACATATAGCCATATTGCCAGCGATAAAGCTTCAATTTTTCTACTTTGAATGACGCAATCCAAAGACCTAAAAAGATGACATAAACAGTGGTGATGATTTGTTTTACGATTTCATGGTTAAGCCGTACAAGATACCAATTGTCCCGATTGAAAAAATGACCTGTTGAATCCATCCAATGCTGGATAAGGTACATATCAATTTTTCCGCCGACTGGAAAAACGATTAAAAGCAGAAAAAAACTTAAAAAAAGCAAGATAAGGTTAATTTGGAAAAAACGGTTTTGCTTAGTCATTCTGATGAAATATCAATCGACAATGGATGCGACTAATTACATAAAATTAAGCTTAAATTGCTCTTAAACCCTACAGAAGAAAGGGGACCAATTTCCCTTAAAAATAAAAAAAAGCGACGAGAAGTATCGTCGCTTTGAGCACTTTAGAAAGAATTAAAACATACCTTCTTCAGAGTTTGCTGAGATCTTATGAATAGATAAATCTGCACCACGGAACTCATCTTCTTGCGATAAACGAATACCAATGGTTGCTTTAAGTAAGCCGTAGACAATAAAGCCGCCGGCGAGCGCAATGGCAATCGCAAGTGTTGTACCAATGAGTTGCGAGATGAATGAAACACCGCCTAAACCACCAAGCCACTTTTGACCAAATAGACCCACTGCAATACCACCAAATGCACCACACACGCCGTGTAACGGCCATACACCTAACACATCATCAACTTTGAGTTTGTTTTGTGTGTAGGTAAATAGGTACACAAACATCGCACCAGCTGCACCACCAATAACAAGTGCGCTGATTGGATGAACAATGTCAGACCCTGCACAGATTGCGACTAGGCCTGCAAGTGGACCGTTATGTAAGAAACCTGGGTCATTTTTACCAATCGCATTTGCTGTAATCGTTCCCCCAACCATTGCCATGAGTGAGTTAATGGCAACTAGACCAGAAATAGCATCAACACGCTGAGCACTCATCACGTTAAAGCCAAACCAGCCTACAATTAAAATCCATGAACCCAGTGCCAAAAATGGAATAGAAGACGGAGGGTGAGCACTTACGCGACCATCTTTCTTATAACGACCAGAACGTGCCCCCAATAAAATGACCGCAGCAAGCGCAATCCAACCACCCATAGCATGTACTACAACTGAACCAGCAAAGTCATGGAAAGCTGCACCAAAGGTAGTTTCTAACCACTTTTGCAGACCATAGTTACCGTTCCAGACCATGCCTTCGAAAAATGGATAAACCAGCGCAACTAAAGCGAGTGTTGCAATGGCTTGAGAACGCATTTTTGCACGTTCAGCAATACCACCCGAAATAATGGCAGGAATTGCAGCAGCAAAAGTGAGTAAAAAGAAACAACGCATAAGGTTGTAGCCATGATCACTTGATAAAACAGTACCATCATGGAAGAAATGTTGGCCATAAGAAATATAGTAGCCAACAAAGAAATATGCGATTGCGGAGAGGGCAAAGTCAGTCAGAATTTTACTCAGTGCGTTCACCTGATTTTTATGGCGAACCGTACCAAGTTCCAAGAATGCAAAACCTGCGTGCATGGCAAGAACCAAAACAGCACCAAGTAATAAGAAAAATAGATCTACATTTTGCATAGCATGCTCGAAAAAAGTGCTAAATTCCATTTTGGAACAAATCTGGGTCTGTAAATTGCACCAAAATAGATTTAAGGAATCTAAAAACCTAAGTTTGTCGAAACAAACTTAATTGCATAAAAGTGAATATGCAATAAGCGCACCAATTTAGCTTGGGTAATAGGGTTTTGACGACAAATGGTGCGTTGAATTGCTCGAGATAAGGGCGATCCTCATGCTTTTATGTTAAAAATCATCAAATACGCTTATAAATTGACCTAAAAAAGTTCGTTATTAAAATTTAAAAGAGTTATTTGTATTTGAACTAATGATCCGACCAAACTTCCTGAGCAACTTCAATAAATGCTTTCACAGCTGGACTCATATGCTTTTTATTTTTCACTGCGAGTCCAATAGAACGTTTAAGGTTCGGTTTAAAAGGGCGTTTGACTACATTTGGATAGAGTGAGAGCAATTCTTTGGTAATTACCATATCGGATACAATGGAAACACCTAACTGGTTGTGAACCATGCTAACAATACTCAAAATTTGTGAAACATAAAATTTGATGTCTGGTTTCACATTAAAGTTTTTTAAAATTAATTCGACCTGATGTCTACTACCTGCCATTGTCATAATAAAAGGGCAGTTTTCTAGCTGTGCTGGATCAATATAGAGTTGTTGCGCGAGCGGGGAACCATTTGGAATTAGGGCAACAAAACGATCTTCGATTAAAGGGAAAGTATCGAAACGCTCATCTGGCATAATCAAAAAACCGACTTCTATACGCCGTTCCAATAACCATTGAGCCACTTCTTTATCCTCCCCTTCATCAATATAAATTTCGATTTTAGGGTAGCGCTGCCGAAAGCTTTCTAAAATTTCAGGCAATAGATAAATGGATGATGATGCCCCAAAAGATCCGATATGTAATGTGCCTTCATTTAATCCATGGATCGCAGCCACTTCTTTTTCTAATGTGTTGGAAATACTCAATAGCTCTTTTACATGGGTCAATAACTGCTGACCTGTCGTGGTGAGCTCAATATCACTTTGGGATCTTGAAATCAGGTTAATCCCCCATTGTTGTTCTAATGATTTAAGGGCATGAGAAACTGCCGACTGTGAAATTCCCAGCTTTTCTGCTGTAGCAGTAAAGCTTTTTAGTTCAGCAATGAGTGCGAAAATTTCAAGCTGGGTAAATGTCATGTTGTACTTATTATGAGTAAAAACTCATTTTATCATGAGTTTTCATTATCTTTAATATATGAGTAAGCCAAAGGAATTGCCAAAAAAAAGCAAGCCCTTCAACCAAACTCGAGTAAAGAAATGAATAGCATTGTTTTATCTCTTTTTCCCTTAGTTGCATTAATTGCTTCGGGATACCTGTTTAAAAAATATCGTTTTTTTAGCGATGAGTTTTGGGCTGGGGCAGAGAAGTTCAATTACTATATTTTATTTCCCGCTTTGCTTTTTAGTACGTTGTCGACCGCGAAAATTGACTTACAAAGTTTGAGTACAGCCATTATTGCCATGTTGATTGTGGTTTTGGCAGTCACCATTTTCTTGTACCTACTTCGCGTGTTTTGGCACATACCACCTGCACGTTTTGGTGTGCACGTACAAAGTATGGTTCGCTTTAATACTTATATTGGTTTGGCTTTAGTGACTTCGCTTTTTAAAAGTGAAGGAATGGCAATACTGGCAATTTTATTAGCACTTTGCATTCCACTTGTGAACGTTATTTCGGTGCTTGCTCTAACCTCTAAAGAACACATGGCAATTAAACCTGTTTTGATTGCACTCCTTAAAAACCCTTTAATTGCATCGTGTGTGGTGGGAGCGGCAGTCAATGCACTTCACATCCCGATTTGGGAAGGCTTTTCTAGCTTTATTAAGCTTTTTTCAGCATCGAGCTTGCCACTGGGTCTGTTATGTGTTGGTGCAGCTTTACAATTCATGCAAATTAAAAAAGACATTGTCGTGTTGGCGGCAGACACTTTTGCACGACTTTTGGCAGTGCCTGCTTTAGCCTATGTGGTCTGTACGTGGTTTGGCTTACCAAGCTTGCAAACACAAATTTTAGTTATTTTCTTTGCGCTACCGACTGCTTCCGCATCATACATTTTAACCAAAGTTTTGGGTGGGGATAGCCAGTTGATGGCAGCCGTGATTAGCTTTCAGACTTTATGTGCTGCCGTGACTTTACCAGTAGTGATTTGGTGGATCTCTTAAGATATAAACATTTAGGTAAGTCACATTCTATTCTCTAAAAATTAATAGGCTGGTTCTTATTTAAAGAATGCTTTGCTACCTTCCTCATCTGATTGTTGCTACACTTTTTTCTTTTTCAGGTGGATGAGTATGTCCTTTGATCTTAAAGTGAGCTTACAGCAAAGGTCTGAACCGTCTGCACAGCAGAAAAAACTTAATCGCCTGATTGATAAAATAGAGCAGCAAAAAGTTAGCCTTAGCACATGGCAAAATGCGCAAGCTGAGATTCAACAGCACATACGGCAAAAATTGATGCCTGTGTATAGCGATTTGCATGAAGTACAATTTCAGCAGTTAGAGCAACTTTGGAATATATTGCATAGCCACGAGTTTTCCAAAGCGGATATGCAACAACTTGATGAAAAAAATGCTCAGCTTGCTCAAATGTTGAAGCGCTCAAAACAGCTATCTGAGGAACAGTTGGAGTTAGTGAAACAGATTGATACCTTTTATCAGCAACATGCGGCGGAATCGGCAAAAAAGAATAAAAAAGCTCAGTCAATAAAATTTGAATATGAAGTAAGTGCTGATCAAAGTGCAGAACTTGAAGAAGACTTTGAACAGTATGCTGCTGAGCAGCAACAAGCGCGTGAACAAGCCAAACAGCAAAGACAGCAACAGAAACGTGAACAAGCTGAGCAAATGGCAGCGCAGTCACTCAAAACAGTCTATTTAAAAATTGCTGCGATGATTCACCCAGACCGTGAGCAAGATGAAACCAAAAAAGAAGAAAAAACTGAGTTGTTCCAACAGGCAAGTCAGGCCTATGAAAAGCAGGACTTGTTCTATTTACTCAAACTCCAGTTACAGCTTGAACAGAATAAAGGTCTAGGCGCTAAAGAATTATCTGCCGAACAATTGCGGTTTTATAAACTGGCTTTAGATGCACAAAGCCAGCAGCTTGAGAGCCAAATTGCTGAGATTTTGGATTCTTTTCAGTTAGCCAAGAATGTGAAAGCAGAGCATGTGCACATCAGTGATGTTTATAAAGCTGTAGATGCTGATTGTGCTGAGTTGAAGCAGCAGGTGAAGTGGGAAAAGGAGCGTTTGAAGCATATGAAAAAAGTGAGTGGGATAGAGATGTTGTTGGGGCATGGGGGATTATAAATTTCTAATATTGATTCTAATACCTCTAATTAGACTTAAATAGAGTTTTAAAAAGTTATAAAGATAACTATTATTGTTTTTATAAATAAATGCTAATTATATTTTAGAGGAAAAAATGGGGACATATTCAAATATAACAATTGAAAATGATCAATTTTATAGTTTAGAAAAACACTTTGAAATAGCTTGTAATCGCCATCCTCATCTGAAGTTATTAGAGTCTCAGTGGCGTTTCGATCAAGAACTGATTAGTAAAGCATTACAAAATATTGGTTCAATATTTCCACATTATAGTCGACATGATGCATCTCATTCACGTCAAATCATTGTTAATATCGAACGTATTCTTGGTGATAAGATTCGCTATTTAACAGCAACGGATACATGGCTTATTTTGGAAGCTGCGTATAGCCATGATATTGGTATGGTCATTACACAAAAACAAATTGAAGATATGAATACACCTGATTTTCAGGAGTTTGTTACAGATTTAAGCAAAGATAAAAATCATTACCTTCATCAATTTGCTGAAAACTGGTTAGCAGATAAAGCTATTCTCCCCCAGCAAGCACACGCACATGATTTTTTTCAAAACTATTTACAACTGTTAGCTGAATGGTATAGACAAAAACATCCTAAAAACTCAGCTCGTATTGTTCGTAGTCCCGTAGAGGAGATCGGTTTAAATTCTCCACGCAATGAACTTTTACCCAAGCGTCTATTTAGTATTCTTGCTGATATTTGTGAAGCACATGGTCATAGTTTTAAAGAATTAATGGATCAACTTCCACAAGCTGAAGCCGGTATGGCATCAGAAGATTGTCATCCTCGTTATGTTGCATGTTTACTCCGCATGGGTGATTTATTAGATGTAGATGATAATCGCTTTTGCCCTGTTATGATGGCAATGTGCGGGCATAATATGCCTAAACTAAGTAAAACACATTATGACAAGCATCAAGCGATTCAACACTTGCGTATGGATGCTGAAAGAATTGAAATTAAATGTATTTGTCCTACTCTAGATTCATATGAAGAAACTTATGGTTGGTTTGATTGGCTTCAGCAGGAATATTATAAGCAAACACAACATTGGCATAAAATTGTACCTTCTTCCGAGTTAGGACGTTTACCTACTTTGATGACACCAGTTGTTGAGATGGATGAACCCTATATTATTCTTGATGAAGGTAAAAAGCCTACTTTAAAAGTTAATAAAGATTCATTCTTAAACTTGGTGCGTGGTACGGGTTTATATAGTTCTAAATTTGATGCCATTCGTGAAATTTTACAAAATGCAGTTGATTCAACTTTACATCGTATTTGGATTGAACATAAAGATGATGATAAAGACGAGTTTAAGGAAGAATATAAAATTGAAAATCCGACTAGCTCTAAACTTTTAGAAATTTCTGATAAATACTATATTGATATAAGTTTTGAACCACATAAAGATAAAAAAGAGATTTGGGTTTTAAAAATAAAAGATAAAGGTATTGGTATTAGTTTTAATGATCTAAAATATATATTGGAAGTTGGTAGCTCTTCTAAAAATAAAGAAAAAGCAAAAAGAGCAGAAAGTATGCCCATGTGGTTTAGACCTTCGGGTGCTTTTGGTATCGGCCTACAAAGTGCATTTTTATTAGCTGATCAATTTACGTTAATTACATACTCTATGCTTGATCAACAAAAATTAAAAATAATATTTAACAAAGAAAAAAATAATATTCTGTTGGAAAAGCAATCATCTAAAAATATGAAATATGGTACGGAATTTATTATTGAAATAAAAGTAGATGGAATACCTAAAAGATTGTCACATATTTTTGAAAAAAATAATGAATTAAGTAAAATTTATTCTAGCTTTGATATTACCAATCCTGATTTGTCACGTGTAGAGATTTTTAATATTCAACAGAATATACATGATTTTTTTGAAAATTCATTAATAAAATCAAATCTGACAGTAAACGATAGAGTCATTCAAAATGGTGAATATGACATAGAAGAAATGTTAATTATTAAAGATGTAAAATTTGGGGAATTTACAAGCCACTACTTTAATGATAATTTTTTCTTCAGAGGTCAGAAATTTGGTGATCTAAATTTAATTTATACTTATGTTAGTTTTAATATAGATTTTTATCATACAACTTCAGATAAATTCTTAAATTATAATAGAGAAAAAATTAAGCCTGAAATAAAGAATGAAACAAATAAAAAAGTTATTCGTGCTATGAAAAAATTTATTGAAAATAATTTTGATAAGTTAAGCGAATCTGAAAAACCTTATGCAGCTTTTAGTTATATAGTGAATTTCCGAGAGCAAAAATATGAGGAAATACCAATTAAATTTAAAGAAAATGTACTTCTACTTCCTATTAATATAAATGATGAAAATATTTTTTTAGAAGCTCTTTTAAATAAAATAAGGTCGGGTGAAATTACTAAAATATCAGTAAAATCAGATTCTAACATTCCTAGTGGTAAATTGAAAAAAGTGGAAAATTGTATTACTAATTTAGCATCTGATCAAATACTTTATTTAATAAAATATATTTTAACCAAGGAGAAATTTTATTATTCGGATGTGAGTCTTGATATGTTTTATAATACAATTCAATTTACTAAAGATGATATTCAACCAGTTTCAAGAGAAGAATTTAAAAGAATAATCCAAAATAAAAATGGAAGTAGTTTAAGTTCTATTGGATGTAGAAAAGTTTTTCCTGCTTGGATTGAATATAGGAAATTAACTATTAATAAGAGTTTTGACTGGGTAGATATATACCGACATGATGCTTATCAAAGTGAGTATTTAGTTTTGCCTCTTAATTTTAAATATGAAAAGAACCATCCTGAATTTTATGATTACTCTGATGCTTTTAATCATTGGGTTTATGACCATCGAAAAAACCTAGAAGTGACATTTGATCAGATAAAGAATTTAAACAATCAATTAATTGATTTTATAAAGGAAATTTTAATCTAGTTATAAATTGGTAAGCTCTAGAAATCTCTATTCAAAGAGTGATAGCTTTTATTGCAGTCATTTTAATATTTATTAATCACAATAAAAATCCCCTCATTTGAGGGGATTTTTTGAATCAAATCACAGCATTAAAGCGCAGCAATCTGCTCCATATTTGCTTTAACTTTCTCTAACTGAGCAGCAAACTCAGCAAGCTTCGCTTTTTCACCCTCAACAACTGCTGCTGGTGCTTTAGATACAAAGCCTTCATTTGCAAGTTTGCCCGCAATTTGGTCGTGTTGCTTTTGGATTTTATCCAAGTCTTTTTGCAAACGAGCAAGCTCAGCTTTAGGGTCAATTAAGCCTTTCATTGGTACAAATACCGATGCATGGCTAACAACGCTAGAGCAAGACAAAGGTGGTTCTTGGTCTTTATTCAAGAATTCAATGCTTTCAACTTTAGCTAATGCTTTGAACAAAGCTTCAATACGAATGATTTGTTCACGCTCAGCGTCAGACGTATTTTGAAGTAATACTGGCAACAAGCGTGCATTACCTAAGCCTAACTCACCACGAATGTTACGTACTGCACCAATTAAACCTTGAAGCCATTGCATATCTGCTTCAGCTTGTTCATTGATTTTCGCTTGCTCAGGAATAGGGTATTGAGCAGTCATAATCGTTGGACCACCTTGACCAAGCATCGGTGCAAGAGTCTGCCAGATTTCTTCTGTCAAATACGGCATTAACGGATGAGCCAAACGTAATGAAGCTTCCATCACTGCAAGCAATACACGGCGTACTTCAGCTTTACGCTCTTCTGCAACGTCTGCATCGTTAAGAACTGGTTTAGTTAACTCAACGTACCAGTCACAGTATTCATTCCAGATAAAGTCATAAATCGCTTGTGCAGCAAGGTCTAAACGATACGTTGCAAATGCTTGGTGTACAGCAGCTTCAGCTTTTTGCAGACGGCTCATAATCCACTGTTCTGGAAGTTCCCATAGATCAGGGCGAGCGTCAGTACCAACAGTTTGACCTTCAACATTCATCAGAACGAAACGAGTCGCGTTCCAGATTTTGTTACAGAAGTTACGGTAGCCTTCAACACGTTTTAAGTCGAACTTAATGTCACGACCAGTATTTGCAAGTGCGCAGAACGTGAAACGAACTGCGTCAGTACCATAAGCATTAATGCCTTCTGGGAACTCTTTGCGCGTTGATTTTTCAATCTTCGCAGCATCTTTCGGGTTCATTAAGCCAGTCGTACGTTTAGCAACTAAGCTTTCTAAATCAATACCGTCAATCAAGTCTAATGGGTCAAGAACGTTACCTTTAGACTTCGACATTTTTTGACCTTCACCATCACGTACCAAGCCGTGAACGTAAACAGTCTTGAATGGTACTTGAGATGAACCATCTTCATTTTTCATGAAGTGCAGGGTCATCATGATCATACGGGCAACCCAGAAGAAAATGATGTCAAAACCAGTGACCAACACATCTGTTGGGTGGAAGGTTTTAAGGAAATCATTTACTTCATCTTGCTTCGCATCGCCAGTCCAACCTAAGGTTGAGAATGTCCAAAGCGCAGATGAGAACCATGTATCAAGAACGTCTTCGTCTTGTTTAAGTTCAATATCAGCAGCGATGTTGTTTTTCTCACGAACTTCTTCTTCGTTACGACCCACATAGATGTTGCCATTCGCATCGTACCAAGCTGGAATACGGTGACCCCACCAAAGCTGACGTGAAATACACCAGTCTTGAATGTCACGCATCCACGCCATGTACATGTTGCTATATTGTTCTGGAACAAACTTAATACGACCATCTTGAACTGCTTCAATTGCAGGTTCAGCAAGCGGAGCAATTTTTACATACCATTGGTCAGTTAATAATGGCTCAATGATCACGCCTGAACGGTCGCCACGTGGCGCTTTTAAGTCATACGGTTGGATTTGATCTAACCAGCCTTCAGCTTCAGCTTGAGCAACTAATTTTTTACGTGCTGCGAAACGTTCTAAACCAGCATATTCCGCAGGTGCAGTAATGGTTTTAGAAATTTGTTCACCAGCTTTGGCAATATATTCAAACTCACCTAAAACTTCGGCGTTTTTGTTGAAGATATTAATGATTGGCAAGCTATTGCGTTTACCTAAGTCATAGTCGTTAAAGTCGTGAGCAGGCGTGATTTTTACACAGCCAGTACCGAAGTCTTTTTCAACGTAGTCGTCTGCAACGATCGGAATTAAACGACCAGTAATTGGCAATACAATGTTTTTACCAACAAGGTGTGCATAACGCTCATCTTCAGGATGAACAGCAACCGCAGTATCGCCCAGTAATGTTTCAGGACGAGTCGTTGCAACTACTAAATAGTCTTTGCCGTCTTGAGTTTTAACTGATTTGTCTTCAAAGAAATATTTAAAGTGCCAAAGCGAACCTTTTTCTTCTTTGCTTTCAACTTCAAGGTCAGAAAGAGCAGTTTGAAGTTTAGGGTCCCAGTTTACAAGGCGCTTACCACGGTAAATTAAACCGTCTTCGTGCAAACGAACGAATACTTCTTTAACAGCGTTTGATAAACCTTCATCCATCGTGAAGCGTTCACGTGACCAGTCTACAGACGAACCTAAGCGACGAATTTGTTTCGTAATCGTGCCGCCAGATTGTTCTTTCCATTCCCAAACTTTTTCGATGAACTTATCACGGCCCAAGTCATGACGAGTCACACCTTGTAAGCCAAGTTGACGCTCAACAACCATTTGAGTTGCAATACCCGCATGGTCAGTACCTGGTTGCCACAAGGTGTTTTTACCCATCATACGGTTATAACGGGTGAGGGCATCCATAATGGCATTGTTAAAGCCATGGCCCATGTGCAAACTACCAGTGACGTTTGGTGGCGGAATCATGATACAGAATGATTCACCGTGACCAGAAGGTTTGAAGTAACCTTGTTCTTCCCACGTTTGGTACCACTTCTTTTCGATCTCGGTTGGATCGTATGTGGTCGCAATATTTTGAGCGGTTTGAGCGTCAGTCATAGTAGCTTAGATCGAATATGCATAAAAAATTGCACCTATTGTAGCAAAAAAATGCCTCGAAATTAATGTGCTGAAAACAGATAAACGGTTTTGTATTTTTTTCAAAAAACGGTAGATTTATGAAAGATGGATCACAATTTAATCGTGTAGACACACGGCACAAAAATTACAAAAGAATTGAAAAAGGATGTTGCTCATGAGTTATGAAGTTTTTTTGAAAATTTCCGATTCAACTTATACCCAATTCGAGACCATTCGGCAGAAACTGCATGATGGGGTAAGCCAAAGTCAGGCAAAACCCTTAGGGGATGTATTGTCTGATCTTTCTTGTGAAATTATTGAGCAGGTTTTTTCTGTACTTTTACAGTCAGGGAATACAACCATGTCCCCAAAACAGCAAGCTGAGTCTGAAAAAGTAGTTCAGCAAGTTTTAGAGACTTTTCGAAAATATATGCCTTGGTCAGTTTCATTCTTTGGAAATGAACGTCTTTTACCTTTAGTTGACTACATGACATCCCTAATGAAAGAACAGGGGCAACAGGTTTATATTACCTACCCAGTTACCCTCCAACTCGTGCAACAAGCTGAAACTCTTACGCAGCAAATTCGTGATGGGAATATGCAGAGTGTTGCAGCTGCTTTTGATACCCTCATTCAAATTGTAGATTTAGGCGTAACAAGCCTAGTACGTGAACCTAAAAAGCGTTTAAAATTTAATTTAGTTGTCGATAAAACCCTGAATGGGGTGATCAACATGACGACGCATTTAGGCTATAAACGTTTGGAAAAGTTAGGTACACAGGTCGATCAGACCACAGCAACTCATTATATCAACCACTTTTTGGCCTTCATGCATCAAGCAGCATAATTTAAAAAGATAATAGGAACATAAAGCATGGCCAAACTTGATACTTTGCAAAATAAAGTGGTATGGATTACGGGAGCATCTTCTGGTTTAGGCAAGGCCTTGGCAGGAGAGTTGGCCTTGCAAGGTGCAGAGGTGATTTTGACATCTCGTCGTTTTGAAGAATTAGAAGCAGTTCGGGTTGGTTTGTTAAACCCAGATCATCATTTGTCTGTGGTTGCAGATATTACTGATGAAAAACAAGTTGACGAGGCTTATAAGCAGATTTTAAAAGCGAAAGGTAGAATTGACTGGCTTATTAATAATGCAGGTTTAAGCCAACGTGCTTTAATTGAAGATACAACAATGGCAACCGAACGGGCCATTATGGAAGTCGACTATTTCTCACAAGTGGCGTTAACCAAAACTGTGCTTCCGACCATGCTAAAACAAAAGTCTGGTCGAGTTGTGTTTGTTTCTAGCGTGGCAGGTCTGTTAGGAACACAGTACCGTGCAAGTTATTCGGCTGCTAAAGCGGCAATTCATATGTGGGCCAATAGTTTACGTGCTGAGGTCTCAGATCAAGGCGTTGAAGTTTCCGTTATTTTCCCGGGCTTTGTAAAAACTAATGTTTCTTTCAATGCGCTAAATGGTGCTGGGCAACCTCAAGGTCATCAAGATGAAGCCATCGAGAATGGTTTAGAGGCAGATGTATTTGCCCAACAAGCAGTTAAAGCATTAATGCATGGGCAAGAATATATTGTTGTTGGGGGAACAAAAGAAAAACTAGGGGTTATGGTTTCACGAATGTCACCAAAACTACTCTATAAAATGATTCGAAAAACAAAAGTAAAATAAGGCATATTTATTTGTCGTCACCTAGATAAAAGACTAAGCCAATGATTCACAAATAAGTAGTTATTGGTTTAGTTTTTTCAAATTATTAAAATCAATTCATTAAAAAAGCTACTTGATAAAACTATTCATTATTTGCACAATCATCAGTTGACCTGTCACTATAACGTCCTAATACAAAGGTCTGGCGTAAGCCACAGTCATCGCCTAGAAACTTATTTACAAATCAAAAAAAATAGATGAAATGGAAACTTCATTTTGCCCATGAAAGCACGGAGCATTGTACATGGAACAACAATTTTCTCTCTTGGCAAAGGAACGAACCATTGCCCACTCAGGTTATAACCGCTGGCTATTGCCTCCTGCTGCATTAGCGATTCATCTCAGTATCGGTATGGCATATGGATTTTCCGTATTCTGGCTACCGCTATCTAAAGCATTGGGAATTGATGCTCCAATAGAATGTGCAAAAGATATGAGCCTGCTCGCACAACTATTCACTACGACCTGTGACTGGAGTGTGTCTACATTAAGTATCATGTACACCCTGTTTTTTGTGTTTTTAGGTTCTTCCGCATTCTTGTTTGGTGGTTGGCTTGAGCATGCAGGACCGCGTAAGGCAGGGGTGGTGGCCGCATTTTGTTGGGCAGGAGGACTTATATTATCTGCGTTGGGTGTTTATACCCATCAGTTATGGTTGATGTGGCTGGGTGGTGGCGTTGGTGGTATTGGGCTTGGGCTGGGCTATATTTCGCCCGTCTCGACTCTCATCAAGTGGTTTCCAGATCGCCGCGGTTTGGCAACAGGCCTTGCGATTATGGGGTTTGGTGGCGGTGCCATGATTGGTGCACCACTCGCAGATAAATTGATGAAGTTCTTTGCAACTGCCGATTCGGTGGGAGTGTGGCAAACCTTTTTGGTATTGGCCAGTGTTTATTTTATTTTCATGATTGGTGGCGCTTTTGGTTATCGCATTCCACCATCAAACTGGAAACCAAATGGTTGGGAACCTACGACTGCTAAATCTAAGGGGTTAGTTACTAACCGTCATGTACATTTAAATAAGGCTTGGAAAACTAAGCAATTCTGGCTGATTTGGGGCGTGTTGTGTTTAAACGTTTCCGCAGGTATTGGCATTCTGGCTATGGCATCACCTCTGTTGCAGGAAGTATTTGGGGGACGTTTGATTGGTTTGGAAGTGGGGATCAATGAGCTAACAGCAGACCAGAAAATGCAGATTGCAACTTTTGCAGCCGGTTTCACAGGTTTACTATCACTGTTTAATATTGGTGGACGTTTCTTTTGGGCATCAGCATCGGATTTCATTGGTCGTAAGAATACTTATTTTATTTTTCTGGCATTGGGCTTTTTATTATATGTTTCCGTTCCGCAATTGGCTCATGCAGAAAATTTACCGTTATTTGTTTTAGCCTTCTGTGTCATTTTGTCCATGTATGGCGGTGGTTTTGCTACTGTACCTGCTTATCTGGCAGACATTTTCGGTACGCAAATGGTTGGCGCAATTCATGGACGCTTGCTCACAGCATGGTCTGTCGCAGGTGTGTTGGGAACGTTGTTGATTACCAATATTCGTGATTATCAGTTGGCCCATGGGGTAGCTCAGGCGCAATCTTATGACATTACCATGTACATTCTGGCAGGCATGTTGGCAATTGGCTTTGTGCTCAATTTGCTGATTAAACCCGTAGATGATGATAAATATATGACTGATGCTGAACTAGCCGCAGAAAAAGTGTTGGCGCATGAAAAACTACCACAAAGTGTAGGCACGGCGCATGATACAGCCTATGCACCATCTAGCATGGTCGTGGTTATACTGGCATGGGCGGTAGTTGGTATTCCTTTGTTGACAGGCATCTGGTTTACTTTACAAAAGGCTGTTGTCTTGTTTCATTAAATAAGCTTTACCTTATGAAAAGGCTGTCTCACGAATACATGAGACAGCCTTTTTATTAATCATCTGCTATTTATTTTTTGATCGCTGTACCATAAGCAAAAACTTCGACCATTCCACCTTGCATACCAAGTTCGGTTGTACTCAGCCGAACTCCCATAATATGGTTAGCTCCTGCAGTATGTGCTTGTTGTTTTAAACGGACAATCGCTTCACGGCGAGCACGCTCAACCACACTTTCATAACTGGTGAGGTGACCACCCAAAACATTCTTAATGGATGCTAATACATATTTAAAGTAGTCATGAGAAATCACGACATTACTACTAATGAAATGGCCAAGCTGATCACTCGTTGCAAAGCGGTTGGTATCAATTCTGATATGGGCCAGTCGTTGCTCTTTTTCTAGAAGTTCTTTCAAATGTTTTCGTTCAATATGGCGCCCAAAACCCCAACCAATACTGAAAAGAATCAGAAAAATAACAAGCTGAAAAATAAGATTTTCCATTTTCTACCTATGCACTAAATGGATCTGGTAGATGGGGTGCTTGAGGTTGCACAACCACAGCGGTGCCATATACAAATAGTTCGGAAGCACCTTGAGCAATATTTGAAGTTGAAAAACGAATGCCGACAATTGCATTCGCACCAAGTTGCTGGGCTTTGGCAATCATACGATTCATGGCTTCTTGGCGGGATTCTTCTAATAATTCGGTATAACCTGTAAGTTCACCACCCACAATATTTTTTAAACTCGCCATCAAGTCACGGCCAACATGCTTACTACGGACTGTACTTCCATAAACAACGTCAAGCTGTTTTAAAATCTGGTGGCCCGGAACACTTTCTAAATTACTCAGTAACATTATTTTTTATCAATCTAAATCTCTTAAGGTTTCAAGATAAGAAATATTCACATGAGATGCAATAAAAAAGCCCACCGAAGTGAGCTTTTATAGATAAGTTATTTAAAACTTATTGCTTTTTAAGTTCAGCACTTGATGGTTGATTAGCAACTGTATCTGAAGAATTTGCTTTTAAACCGCCACCTAGAGTTTTGTATAACTCGATTTGGTTGTTTAAGTTAGCCTGTTGAAGCAACAATAAACCTTGTTCTGCTGAATAAGATGAACGCTGTGCATCAAGAACAGTTAAGTAACTATCAATACCAGCACGGAAGCGGGCATTTGATAATGTGTAGTTGCGGTTAGTCGCTTCTACTAGACGTTGTTGAGCTGTTAAACGTTCACCAATATTGGCACGAGTTGCAAGCGCATCATTAACTTCGCGGAATGCAGACTGAACTGATTTTTCATAATCAGACAATGCGATTTTCTGATCGGTTTCAGAAATTTTTACATTGGCACGACGCGTGCCCCAGTCAAAGATTGGTAAGTCTAGGCTTGGCCCAACTGACCACACAAATCCACCCGACTTAAATAGATCACTTAAGTCAGTCGATGCATAACCTGCAGAACCCGTTAAGCTAATTGTTGGGAATAAACGTGCTTTTGCAGCACCAATATTCGCACCAGCAGCGCTTAAGTTATATTCGGCAGCTTTTACATCTGGACGGTTGTTAAGCAAGTCGCTTGGTAAACCAGCTGTATATACATTCTGTTGAGTAATGCGCTTTACAGGTTGGTTTGGCAACAAGTTTTGCGGAATCGATTGACCTGCTAACAAGTTCAACAAGTTTTGTGCTTGAGCCATCTGAGTTTTGTAGTTCGCTACATCGTTACGCGCAGTTTCTACAGAAATCTGTGCCTGACGTAGTGGAACTTCACTGTCGATACCCACATCAAAACGTTTTTTGTTGAGGTTGTAAGAGTCTTGCTGTGCTTTAAGCGTTTGCTCTGCAAGCTTTAGATTCGCCGATGCAAAAGAATAGTTCAACCATGCTTGAGCAACCTGACTAATCAGACTGATTTGTGTCGAATCACGTGCACTTTGCGTTGAAAGATAACTATCTAATGCAGCATCTTTCAAGCTACGAACGCGGCCCCAAAAATCAAGCTCATAGGCAGTTACACCCAAACCCACCTGATAGGTAGAGTAGGGGTTATTCGGATCACGGCTTTGAGAAACCTGACGAATTGCACTACCACTTGCTCCGATGGTTGGAAGCTGGTTGTTTTGAGTAATTCGATATTGCTGTTGAGCACGTTCAATATTGAGCGTTGCTGTACGTAAGTCACGGTTGTTGGCAAGAGCCAAATCAATCACTTCGAGCAAACGAGGGTCAGAAAAGAACTGTTTATAACCCTGTTCTGCAATAGACGTACCAGAAGCACTGTTATATCCATAGCTTTGTGGTATATCGGTTTTCACGACTGGTTCTGGGCCGCGCATGCTTTGACAAGCTGCCAAAGCAAGCGCAAGTGCAGATACCGCAATGCTACGACCTGAAATAGACCATACTTTTTGCATCACGATTTATGCTCCTGAGTGTTTATGGTTTTTGGTTTGTACTTAAAGATACTACGAATCCATACATAGAATACAGGGATAAAGAAGATACCTAAGAACGTTGCACTGAGTACGCCACCGAGTACACCGAAGCCGACTGAGTGCTGACTTCCTGCACCAGCACCTGTTGAAAGGGCAAGTGGAAGTACACCAAAACCGAAGGCAAGGGTGGTCATAATAATTGGACGTAAACGCATTTTTGAAGCATGTAAAGTTGCATCAAGTAGGTCTTCGCCTTTTTCCTGCAACTCTTTTGCGAACTCAACAATCAAGATCGCATTTTTTGCAGAAAGACCAATTACCGCGATCATCGCTACCTGGAAGTAAATGTTATTTGAGAGATTTGGATCTCCTTTAATAATCATACCCAAGTAAGTCAATACGATTGCACCAATAATACCGAGTGGTACTACAAGTAAAACCGAGAACGGAATAGACCAGCTTTCATATAATGCAGCTAAGCAAAGGAAAACGATTAACAACGAAAGAGCATAAAGGAATGGAGCTTGAGCACCAGACTCACGTTCTTCAAGTGATAAACCTGTCCATTCATAGTCGAAACCTTGTAAGCCCATAGATGGTAACTTAGCAATAATTTCTTCCATAGCTTTCATAGAATCACCAGAACTTACGCCCGGTGCAGGTGTACCTTGAATGTTAACCGATGACACGCCGTTATAACGTTCAAGACGAGGAGAACCATATGTCCATTCGCCTGTAGCAAATGCAGAGAACGGTACCATTTCGCCTTTGCTATTACGTACATACCACTTGTTTAAGTCTTCAGGCATCATACGGCTACCCGAATCACCTTGAACATAAACTTTTTTCACACGACCGCGGTCAACGAAGTCGTTAATGTATGAGCCACCCCATGCAATACGCATAGTGTTGTTAATGTCAGCAATGCTAACGCCCATAGCACCAGCTTGAGCCTGATCTACATTAATTTGATACTGAGGCGTATCTTCTTGACCATTAGGACGTACCCCTACAAGACGCTTATCTTGTGAAGCCAAACCTAAAATTGTGTTACGTGCGGCAATCAGTTTCTCATGGCCTTGACCACTTGAGTCTTTAAGCTGCAAGTTAAAACCAGCAGTTACACCGAGTTCAGGCATTGCTGGAAGCTGTAATGGCATGATGTAAGATGCGTCTTTGACGATCATGTTTAATGCCATACCGCGCTGAATTAACGCACCAATTTGAGATTCTGGTGAAGTACGTTCACTCCAGTCCTTCAATTTAACGAAGCCAATACCAGCATTTTGACCAACACCCGTGAATGAGAAACCTGAAACGGTGAAAATAGATTCCACTGTATCTTTTTCATTCATGAAGAAGTTTGTCATGGTATCAACAACTTTATTCGTACGATCAAGCGTTGCATTCGGTGGTAATTGTACAAGTGTCATGACCACGCCCTGATCTTCTTCTGGTAAGAATGAAGATGGGAGTTTTTGGAACAAGAACACCAATAGGCCAATCACTAAAGCGTAAAGTACGCCAGAGAAGATTTTGCCTTTAAGCATGCGGCTAACACCATTTTGGTAGCTATGCGACATGCGGTCAAAACCGTTGTTAAATCCTCTGAAGAAACGAGCAAAAATATTATTGCTTGGTTCTTTGTTAGGATCATGCTGTTTTAAAATTGTTGCACAAAGTGCTGGAGTGAAGGTTAACGCCACAATTAACGATAAGACCATTGCTGTTACAAGGGTAATCGAGAATTGGCGGTAAATTACACCAGTCGTACCACCAAAGAATGCCATTGGTACGAATACCGCTGTCAATACGCTTGTAATACCAATTAATGCACCAGAAATCTGTTCCATTGATCGTGAAGTCGCCGTGACCGGATCGGTATGTTCTTCACTCATCACACGTTCAACGTTTTCCACTACAACAATGGCGTCATCGACCAGAAGACCAATTGCCAGTACCATAGCGAACATGGTTAAGGTGTTAATTGAGAAACCAAAGATATTGATGACAGCAAATGTACCTAATACAACGACAGGTACAGCAAGTGTTGGAATAATCGTTGCACGCCAGTTCTGCAAGAACAAGAACATGACAATAAATACTAAAATTACCGCTTCAATTAATGTGTGTACAACACTTTCAATTGAAAGACGAATAAATGGAGTAGTGTCATAAGCCAGTTTATCTGCAAGGCCTGCTGGATAGTTTTTACGTAATTCGGTTAAACGATGTTCAACAGCATCAGCGGTATCAAGTGCGTTGGCACCAGTTGCAATTTTAATTGCAAGACCACCAGCTGGTTTACCATTAAACTTCGAATCGAATTGATAGTTATCAGAACCTAACTCAACACGAGCAACATCTTTTAAACGAACCTCAGCACCTGATGCTGTGTTCTTTAAGAAGATATTTTTAAATTGCTCAGGTGTTTGCAGCAAGCTTTGTGCATTCACTGTCGCGTTAAGCACTTGACCTTGTACTGCTGGTGCTCCGCCTAACTGACCTACAGCAACTTGTGAGTTTTGCGCTTGTAAAGCAGTCGCAATATCACTTGGTGTTAACTGGTAATTAGTCAATTTTGCAGGGTCGAGCCAGATACGCATTGCGTATGAACCACCAAAGACTTGTACCTCACCAACACCAGCAACACGGCTAAGTGGTTCTTTAATTGACGAGTTTACGTAATCTTTAATGTCTGAGTCTGAAAGGGTATTGTCTGGTGAATAGAATGCAATAACTTGCAAGAAGCTTGCACCAGATTTGGTAACTGTCACACCTTGACGTTGAACATCTTCAGGTAAAAGAGCAGTTGCAGATTGCAGTTTGTTTTGAACCTGAACCTGTGCAATATCTGGATCAATACCTTGTTCAAAGTTTAATTGAATAGAGGCCTGACCGTTACCCGCACTGTTAGATGAAATATAACGTAAACCATCTAGACCATTCATTTGTTGTTCAATGATCTGGGTTACGGTGTTTTCAACAGTCTCAGCCGATGCACCTGGATAAGTTGCAGCAATTGTAACTGTCGGTGGTGCAATCGTCGGATACTGTGCAATAGGCATTTTTGTGAGCGTGAGAATACCCGCTAACATAATGACTAGTGCAATCACCCACGCAAAAATGGGGCGATGAATAAAAAATTGTGCCATTCAATCTACCCCTTATGCATTAGATGCTTTCTGTTCTGCTTGAGGTTTACCTGATTGAGCCGGTTTTGTCGCATTTGGAGCTGCACCTTGAGGGGTTGCTGGTTGAGCTTGGTAAGGTTTTGCTGACACTTCTTGCCCTTCTTTAACTTTGGCAACTCCATCAACAATCACTTTATCACCAGCTTTGAGACCATTGGTCACAATCCAGTTTTGTCCTTGAACACCAGAAGTTTCAACAGGACGACTCTCAACAGCACCTTTTGCATTAACAGTCATCGCCATGGCTTGACCTGTCGGTAAACGGGTAATTGCAGCTTGAGGAATCAGATAAGCATTTGGAACTACACCCTGAACAATCTGTGCAGTTGTGTACATGCCTGGAAGTAACAGATGATTCGGGTTCGAGAATACGGCACGTAAAGTAATCGTTCCTGTATCCTGATTTACAGAAGCATCAGAGAAAGCAAGTTGTCCTTCGATTGGATAGGTTGAACCATCTTCGAGCTTCAATTTTACTTTCGTGTTGTTACTATTGTCTAAACTACCTTTACTCAATTGTTGACGTAAACGTAATAACTCGGCGCTAGACTGGTTAATATCAACATAGATTGGATCTAACTGTTGAATCGTCACTAAAGGATCAGTTTGGTTTGCAGTGACTAAAGCACCAGCTGTTACAGAAGAACGTCCAGACTGACCAGAAATTGGTGAGCGAATTGTAGAGTAACCTAGATCTACGTTTGCATTTGTTACTTGAGCCTTCGCTGCAGCAACTTGTGCTTCTGCAACGTTAACTTGACCAAGTAAGTCGTCATACTCTTGTCTAGATACAGCGTTACTCGAAACAAGTTGCTTATAACGGTTTAACTTAGTACGTAGGGAAGCTAGATTTGCCTGTTGTTGTAAAAGTGCTGCTTTTGCATTTTCGAGCGTTGCATGGTTAGTTCGAGAATCAAGTTGATAAAGAGCCTGACCTTCACGAACATAACTTCCTTCAGCAAACAAGCGTTTTAAAATTACGCCACTTGTTTGAGGGCGGACTTCAGAAATTTGATATGCTGAAGTACGGCCAGAAAGTTCAACGCTTTGTTCAACACTTTGTGGTTGAGCAACAATAACACCTACTTCAGCAGGCGGCATTTTCTGAGCAGCAGCAGCTTGCTGTTTCTCATCGGAGCCTTTGCCACAACCAACAAGTGCGATACTTGTTGCTAATGCGCAAGCAGTAAGGGCAGGAGCCCAAAGCTTAGCCGACATCATTGTTCCACCTCGTTAGATAAAATCTAAAAATATATTTGTTTTTTACTTAACCTACTTTGTGTTTGTAATAACCAGAGCCAAAGCAGTGCAATCCAAATAAAACCTATGCCCCAACCGGCGAGTACATCTGTTGGAAAATGAACTCCAGCATATATTCTTGAAAGCCCCATACAGATAAACCAAAGACAGGAGATCAAAATGATATAAGGAGAGTTAGTGTTGGGCTTATGGCATAACATTATCATTGCCAGACAGGCCAGTGTTGATGCATAAACACTGTGTGCACTTGGGAACGATGCACCGTAACTTTCGACAATATGATATACCTGTGGGGGTCTTGGGCGGTCAACACACCACTTGAGCAGCCAACCCATGGTGATACTGCCAATAACTCCCACGCTAATGAAAATAACAGTAATATATTTTTTATACCATGCTTGATATATACATACCAGAAAGGATAAAAAACATACAAAAGGCATACCACCTATTCGCGCTAGAAAGATCGTAATAGAGTTAAGATAATCTAATCGGTGTTCACTCAATATTTGAACGCTCAGGAGATCCATAGATTGAAGTCTTGGTACAAAAAGACCAAGCACACCTAATCCGAAAAAAATACAACCAATAAAAAGCAACATATAGGGCATGTATATACCTTTGCTTATTCAAGCAGTGTCCACTACTGAAAGCCGTTAAAAGTGTACTTGCCAGTACACTTTTTTTCAAGCCTGATAGATCATCGTAAATTCATTTTGAAAAATTTTTAACATTTGGAAAAACAATAACAACAAAATTGACGGAATTCACATTTTGTGTACAAAGCAAAATTCTTAGTGCTCTGCCTTTTTTCCACTATTTGTTGTCGTATTTTCTTCAACTTCAAGAGGTTGTTTTGGTGGCCAGAAAAAATCGCTGGGGCGAGTCAGAAAATGGGTCATTACCAGTTTAGCTAAAGGTTTCCATTGTTCAAAGCGAACTCGACGTGCCCGTAGTGCCACAATAATGGTTAAGGTGAAACTAACGAATAAGTTAGTGAGACCAATAGATAACACACCTAGAAAGGACACGATAATCAGGCCGATATCTGGGCTGCCGTTAATAGTCATTAAACCTTGAATAAAGTTAGCCGAGGCAAAGGCAATATGGCGAATATCCAAAGGTAAACCTAGAATAAAACCTATGGTGCCCATACTTCCTAACATAATCCCGAATAAGAAGTTACCGGCTAAAGCTCCTAAATTACGCTCAATATATTCAGCAAAACGGTTGAGGCGATCTTGTCCTAACCAGTTTGCTAAACGGCGATGTGCTCTAAGGCGTGGACCGACTTTCCGGTAAACAGCCATATTGTCGAAGTATCCTGCAATAAGGCCTGACAAAAATAAGCAAACTCCAGCTATGGCTGCATGTGGAACTGCCAAAGAGGTGAAGGGATTTAGGCTGTGCAACAAATAAGTTGCTTTAGTATGAGTTAATAAAGGCTCATCAAGATAGAACTGCCAAGCAAAAGTAATGAGTGCAGCAGTAGGAATCGCAATTGAAATATTGCCTAAAATAGCAATGAATTGTGTTCGAATAATATTAATAATAAGAGCAGCCAGTTCAGCAATTTGAGCTGTTTTAGAGCCTTTGCGTTGTTGTACAGTTGCAGCAAGGGCAGCAGCAGTCATTGCGGGTTGTTTGGTTGCAACTGTGAAATGCAGAACATGAATCAGAATGAACCCTAGAGAATAATTCATACTGAAAGTAAAGGCTTGCATGAGCGGAGCCATGGTCATTCTTGCTGCAAGAATTTTTAAAGATGCCATACAGGCAATAATGACACCTGCTCCAGCCGCAGCTTTATACATGCCCCAGAAACCTTTTGTATCGGTACTTACATAATGTTCGCCTGTTCGGCTGGCATTTTCAGTTACTTGAAAGGCAATGAGTTCACTTGTCGTACTTAATAAAGAGCGAACACTTTTTTCACTGTAGTGCGCCTTAGTTAAATCGGAAATAAGATGTCCTAAAGAGACATATTTCCCTTTACTGTTATCTACAACCAAATAAAGCAGTAATTCAATTCGATCGAGACACTGCTCAAGTAACGACAATAAATAAGTCAAACTTAAGCTAACACCAATTCTTTTGGTGGCACGTCGAATCTTTAAAACCACATCCCGACATTGTTCCAGCATAACAAATGCTTGTGATGCATCGGGAGGAGAAATAACCGCAATTTCATGTTCAGAAAGTTCTTGTTTTTTGTACTTTTCGATAAACTCAATAATTTCACGGTTCTGAACTAAAAATGGTGATTCATATTCAGTTAATTCCGGTTGAGCATTAATAAATTCAGGGTAAAGGCCAATTCCACTAATTCGATAAGTTAAGACGGTAATTGCTTTAATCATTTCACTTTGAATGACGAGCTTTTCGTCTACATTACTTTGGCTTTGTCCAATAAGACTGAATAAATTTGCCCAATCTTCATCATCAATATTATTGAGCCAGATTTTGTCACTTTCTAAATAAAAAATTCGACCAATTAATATTTTGAGTTGGCTTGCATCTTCGATTAACGGTAAAAAATGTGCTCCGAGTCTTTGCCCGAGTTGGTTCCAGAAACCATCTAAAGATAAAATTCCGCTATCGGCATATAAGCTGACTTGTTTATAGCGATTAATTAGACGTAATAAAAAAGTTTGTAGTAGGAAGGGGGCTGTAGGTGTGCGTAATAGGCTCTCAATTAAAGCCTGTATTTTTTGCTTTATCTCATCCGTATCATGAGGATCGGATGGACGAATGGCATTGACTAATTCAATGATTGGATTTTCATCAATGACAGCTTGAGTATCCTCAAGCTGTTTCTGTATTTTTAAAAAATGATCTGAAAAATTTATATGCATAGGCAAAATAATATCTATTGTATTCGATGTAACGCAAGCTGAGTTAAGTTAATCAAAGCCTGACGATATGGTGTATCGGGGAGGTTTGATAAAGCTTGCAGTGCTGCTTCTGTTTCTTCTTGGGCACGTTGGTGACAATAATCTAAAGCACCAGACTTCTGTACAATTTCTATAACTTGAGATAATTGGTCCACTCCACCAGTTGCGATACTGCGACGAATAATCGCATGCTCATCACCTGTTGAGTGTGCTAATGCAGAAATTAACGGTAAAGTTGGCTTACCTTCCATTAAATCATCACCAATATTTTTACCTAATGTTTCAGCATCTGAAGTGTAGTCTAAAATATCATCAATAATTTGGAATGCATTACCAAAATGGCCAGCAAATAATCTTAAAGGTTCACGATACGCTTCTTGTCCTGCCAAAATAGCAGCGCCTTCTGTAGCCAGTTCAAACAGACGAGAAGTTTTACCGTGAATAATTTTTAAATAAGTTTCTTCTGTTGTATCTGGTTGATGTTGCGATTGAAGTTGTAATACTTCACCTTCCGCAATTTCACATGTACCTGTTGAAAAGTCTTTCAATAAAGTCATGTTGTTTAAATCGACTAGTAAATCGAAAGCACGTGCAATGAGGAAGTCACCGACTAATACGGCTGTCTGATTGTTCCAAGTCGCATTTGCTGTAGGTCGACCACGACGAAGCCCAGATTCATCTACCACATCATCATGGACTAATGTCGCGGTATGCAACATTTCAATGATTGCAGCCAGACGCTGTGCGTTTGCCATGTTATCTAGGCCACATGCGCGAGCAGCGAGTAAGCACATGATTGGGCGCATACGTTTTCCGCCAGCTTCAACAACATGTTTGCTTACAGACATGACTAAACCGACTTTTGAGCTAATTCCTTCATTAATCAAGTGATCCATCGCAGCAAAGTCTGAGGCAACAGGCGCAAGAATGTCTTGCTTGAAATCGATGACCATATGAAGAAAAACCCCGTATTGGTAGATAAGTGGCGTTAGTGTATCAAGTAAAGGTGTGTTGCACAGGTTAACAAGAGGCTGATATTAATCATTTCTATTGTCTTTATGCGTTCTTTGTTCTTTATTTAAGCAAAACATGATATTTCCGGCAAAACAATAAATTTAATGACATCAGCATTAATACAACTTGTTCTTGTCGCAATTTGTGTCTGGAACTGTATTTTAATTTTCATTCAGAATCAATGAAAACTGCTAAATTCCAATCTAAGCTGCTCGTTGATTTTGTAAAAATAGGGCAATAGACTTTACTGATAAATAGAAAATACTTGTCGTTTGATCAAATTTCACTTAAAATCTGTCGCCTTATATAACCCCAGTGGCGAGCGTTTTAAGATCGATATATCCCTTATCGGCACGTCGACACGGGCTAATTGGAGTACATTATGTACGCAGTAATCCAAAGCGGTGGTAAACAGCACCGTGTAGTTGAGGGTGAAACCCTTAAAGTTGAATTATTGAAAGCTGAATCTGGCGCGACTATTACATTTGATGATGTATTAATGGTTGTAAACGGTGACAGCATTCAAATCGGTGCTCCAGTTGTAGCTGGCGCTAAAGTAACTGCAGAAGTGGTTGGTCATGGTCGTCACGACAAAATCCGCATTATCAAAATGCGTCGTCGTAAACACTACCGTAAACAACAAGGTCACCGTCAATGGTTCACTGAGTTGAAAATTACTGGTATTTCAGGCTAATCACGAGGAGTAAGAGACATGGCAACTAAAAAAGCCGGTGGATCGACGAAGAACGGTCGTGATTCAAACCCAAAAATGTTAGGCGTTAAAGTTTACGGCGGTCAAGCTGTAACTGCTGGTAACATCATCGTTCGTCAACGTGGTACTGAGTTCCACGCTGGTGCAAATGTTGGTATGGGCCGTGACCATACTTTATTTGCTACTGCTGATGGCGTAGTAAAATTCGAAGTGAAAGGTCAATTTGGCCGTCGCTACGTAAAAGTTGAAACTGTTTAAGTTTTAGCTTCAAAAAAAGCCCACATTTTGTGGGCTTTTTTTATGGAATCTAATCTGGTTTATCTTCATCATGATGAATGAAATTCTACAAACAACATGAATAACATAACAAAATATCTTATTTTCTCAATGATTAGCACAGAGTTTGTCGGTTAATATGAGTCTTGAATTAAGAGCTTGCTAATTTTTTATAACTTTGAAAGATGGCAAGATGTCTTACAGCAACTAAAAAGGTGATGACATGAATATGCTTCGTAAAACTATGTGTGCTATTACACTCAGCGCGTCAGTGCTTGCTCCTGTAATGAGTACTACAGTGTTTGCTGCGCCTGTAGCAGCACCGGAGCAACAGGCAATTGGGAACCTGGTTAATCAGTTATCAGGATTACAGCGTTTAACTGCCGATTTTGAACAAACAACTAAAGCCAATACAAAAACTGTGGCACAGAAAAAGAGTTTAAGTGCACAGCATATGAACCAGACATTTAAAGGCTCAATGAAAGTTGAACGCCCTGGGAAATTTTATTGGGAAACTGTGAGTCCGTCTAAACAAACGATTGTAACGAGTGGGAAAACAGTTTGGATTTATGACCCAGATTTACAACAAGCTGTACGTCAAAGCTTAGATGATCAGGTTGCAGATACACCAGCGTTATTACTCTCTGGTAATACCAATCAAATCATGAAATCTTATCGTGTAACACAGCCAGATAAATCTAAATTATATTTCACGTTATTTCCGAAAAAAGAAGATGGTGCTTTCCAAAGCTTAACGATTAGTTTTGGAGCAAATAAAGCGCCTACGCTTATGGTGTTACAAGATTCACTAGGTCAAACTACCTATGTTCGTTTCAAAAACGTGAAAGTAAATGCTTCAATTCCAGCATCTGTCTTTAACTTTACGCCACCAAAAGGCACAGATGTTATTGACCAATAATTAATCCTTCTCAAAAAGCTACCTTTTACGGTAGCTTTTTTTATATTAGAGAGATAGATACATTTTTTAACCCCGTCTTATTCTTACGCTTTGTATAGTGATAGAGGTAAATTCATGGGGATTAATATGCAACTTTACGATAAAAAAATTATTTGTATTCTTCCATTAATGGCTGCAATGGCAATTGTGAGTGGTTGCCAACCCAAGTCGGCAGCTAAAGAGGAGCAAGCCGCTTCGACTGCAAAAGTTAAAGAAACAAAAGAGGCCGAAATTCCTGTAATTCAGGCAAAAGTAATCCCAGTAAAATTGCCGAAATCAAAAGTTTGTTTAGAAGATGGTTGTACTGAGTATGACTTTCAGACAGTACAAACCAATCAAAAGTGGATTAATGATTACTTTACTAATCGTATAAAGAAAGCAGATCCGAATGCTTTTGCAAATTTAGCTGATCAGCCAGTCGATGTACCTGAAGGTGAGCCTCGTTCGAGTCAAAGTGCAATTTATGTCCGTTATTTAGGGCAAAATTATAACCTTGCAACTTTTGCATTCCAGACCTATTCATATTCTGCTGGTGCAGCACATGGCATGTCTCATCAAGAATTCGTGAATTTTGATTTATTAAATAAAAAGCACATTACTGTTGCCGAACTCATTCAGCCAGATGTTGAAAAACAGTTAGTTGATGCGCTTTTTGATGCGAATACCAATTGGCTTCAAGAGCACAATATCAGCCGTGAAAAACTGCAATTAAGTGATAATTTCTACTATGGCGCTAATGGTATTGTTTTTGTCTATCCAATCTATGAATTAGCTTCTTATGCAGAAGGGATGACTGAATTAACATTGCCATATTCTGAAGCAGCTAAGTTCATTAAACCTGAGTATTTGCCAAGTGTGCCAAACTATAACTTGTAAAATAGGTGATCTATTCTAACAATTGTGTGAAAGCTATTCGTTATGAAGATGATCACTATATTTTTTAGTGTGAAGGCCTTACACTATAGCCAGTTTTTTACCCATATTATGATTGATTATGATCGACCCTAAGTTACTCAGAAATAATATTGAAGCCGTTAATGCGGCTTTGGCAAAACGTGGTGTTCAATTAGATGTTCAAGAATGGGCTTCTTTAGAAACTCGCCGTAAAGACTTGCAATCAAAAACTGAAAAATTGCAGGCAGAACGTAATGCCGGTGCAAAACAAGTGGGTCAGATTAAAAAATCCGGTGGCGATGCTTCTGAAATCATGGCGCGTATGCAAGCCATTGGTGATGAAATCAAAGCTGCTGAAGTTGCTTTGTCAGAGCTACAAAACGAGATTGAGCAAAAAGCGCTTAGCATTCCTAACTTACCAGATGAATCTGTTCCTGCTGGTAAAAATGAAGATGATAACGTTGAAATCTCAAAATGGGGCACGCCTCGTCAGTTTGATTTTGAAATCAAAGATCATACTGATTTAGGTGAGTGGATGGGCGGTTTAGAGTTTGAAACTGCTACTAAATTGACTGGTTCACGTTTTAGTGTATTGAAAGGTTCTTTAGCACGCTTACAACGTGCGTTAACGCAATTCATGCTTGATACCCATACGTTAAAAAATGGTTATACAGAAGCTTATGTGCCTTATTTGGTAAATGCTGATTCACTGCGTGGTACTGGTCAGTTACCAAAATTTGAAGAAGATCTATTCAAGCTTCAAGGCGAAAAAGAATATTACCTCATCCCTACAGCAGAAGTTCCTGTTACTAACTTCGTTCGTGATGAGATTATTGATACCGAACGCTTGCCATTAAAATACGCTGCACATACGCCTTGTTTCCGTAGTGAAGCAGGTTCTTATGGTCGTGATACGCGTGGTTTAATTCGTCAGCACCAGTTTGACAAGGTTGAAATGGTGCAAATCGTTAAACCTGAAACCTCTATGCAAGCACTTGAAGAACTCACTGCACATGCTGAGGGCATTTTACAGGCACTTGGTTTGCCATACCGTAAAATTTTGCTCTGTGGTGGTGATATGGGTTTTGGTGCGACTAAAACTTACGACTTAGAAGTTTGGGTTCCAAGCCAAAATACTTACCGTGAAATCTCAAGCTGCTCTAATATGGGTGATTTTCAAGCACGCCGTATGAAAGCACGCTACAGAATGGATCAAAAGAAGACCGAATTGGTGCATACTTTAAATGGTTCTGGTCTTGCGGTTGGACGTACTTTGCTTGCTGTAATGGAAAATTACCAACGTGAAGACGGTTCTATCGAAGTTCCAGAAGTATTACGCCCATATATGGGTGGTTTAACATTTATTGATTAAGCTTTGCATCTAAATTGTGCACGGTTTTTGCTTAAACATAATCAGATGATTAATGTAGAGGTTTAAGGTGGATATTTTTCCAATCTCTTTAAAGTTGCAAGAGCAACGTTGTCTGATTGTGGGTGGTGGGCATATTGCGTTGCGCAAAGCAAACTTATTAGCGAAAGCGGGAGCAGTAATTGATATTATTGCTCCTGCGATTGAAGAGCAGCTTTTACAGTTAGTCAAAACGACAGATGGACAGTATTTTGCTGAGTCCTTTGTCGAAAAAATATTAAATACCCCTTATCGCTTAGTGATCGCTGCGACTAATGATGCGCAAGTGAACAAAGCCGTTTTTGAACAATGTGAAGCGCGTAATTTGCTGGTTAATAGTGTAGATGATATTCCACACTGCCGTTTTATGGTTCCAGCGATTATTGACCGTTCTCCATTGATCATTTCTGTTGCCTCAAATGGCGCATCGCCAGTCTTATCTAGACAACTTCGTACTCAAATAGAAACAATAGTTCCTCATGGTATGGGTAAGTTGGCTGAGTTTTCAGGTCAATGGCGTAAGCAGGTAAAAGAAAAGATTACTAACCCCGATGAGCGCCGAATCTTTTGGGAAAACTTATATGCTAGTCCATTAAAAGAACAAGTCTTTAATGACAATCTGGACGTGGCAAATGATTTAATTCAGCAAGCCTTAACAGAATGGACCGCACCTAAAGGTGAGGTTTACTTGGTAGGTGCTGGGCCGGGTGACCCTGAGCTACTGACATTAAAAGCATTACGTCTTATGCAACAAGCAGATGTTGTGATTTATGATCGTTTGGTGTCTGAACCCATCTTAGAGCTTTGCCGCCGTGATGCGACTAAGATTTATGTCGGTAAAGCCCGTTCAAACCATTCGGTTCCACAAGATGGTATTAATGCTCTACTGGTTGAATATGCTCAACAGGGAAAACGTGTTTGTCGTTTGAAGGGTGGTGATCCGTTTATCTTTGGCCGTGGTGGCGAAGAGATTCAAGAGCTTGTTGAAGCAAATGTCACTTTCCAGGTAGTACCGGGCATAACAGCAGCTTCAGGTTGTTCCGCTTATGCGGGTATTCCGCTAACACATCGTGACTATGCACAAAGTGTCCGTTTCTTAACTGGGCATTTAAAGGAAGGTTCACCTGAACTCCCTTGGAATGAACTGGTTTATGAAAATCAAACTTTAGTTTTATATATGGGATTGGTTGGATTAGAGCGCATTTGTGAGCAACTTATTGCTCATGGTCAACGTGCTGATATGCCCGTTGCTTTAATCTCTAAAGGAACCACACCAGAACAGAAAGTTATCGTTGGAACATTAGCTGATATTGCAACTAAAGTGTCTGAACATCATATCGTAGCGCCGACTTTAACCATTATTGGTGAAGTAGTGAGTTTACGTGAACAGTTAAAATGGCAATAAGTTCATCTGAATTTATTGTTTGTTATTAAAGTCGAGAAAATTTGTGATTCATGTTGTCCTATACGAGCCTGAAATTCCTGCCAATACAGGCAATATCATTCGTTTATGTGCTAATACGGGCGCACAGTTGCATTTAGTCAAACCCTTAGGTTTCGAGCTAGATGATAAAAAGCTCAAGCGTGCAGGATTGGACTATCATGAATGGGCGCGTATGCAGATTTGGGACAATATTGAACTATGTCTTGCAGACTTAAAAGCTAAAGGTGTTGAGCATGTTTTTCCACTCACTACTAAAGGTTCTGCAACCCCGCATACAGTTGATTTAAATCGACCTGTAGCTTTATTGATGGGGCCGGAAACGCGTGGTTTGCCCGAGCATGTTCGCTTAATGTTTCCGCAAGAACAATGGATTCGATTGCCGATGGCTGAAAATTCAAGAAGTTTAAATTTGTCTAATGCCACAGCCGTCATTGTTTATGAAGCATGGCGTCAGCAAGGTTTCAAAAACTTAGGATAAATAACTAAGTTTTAAATAAAAATAAGGCCACAATAGTGGCCTTATTTGTTATTAGATGGTTTATTTAGGGAAAACGACACCACTTGCTAAATCATAGTTAGTCGGTGAGTTGGTATAGACCGATCCAAGTCGAACAGCAAAGAACCATCCTAATTTACCTTGATCTTGAATACGGTTTTCAACTAGATATGGCTCATCTAATTCAGATACTGCATCTTCAATAAATACTTTATATTCAACAGGTCCTGTATTTTCACTGTCACGTTCAAATAGATAACCATCAACATTAAAGAAGCCAAGATTGTTATTTGCATCAACAAGTCTATAACCTTCTGCAGCTTGCTCTTTAAGAAGTTTTTCAAGTTTTATTGCATCATCTTTGTTAAAAGGAATATGTTGTGGAACTTCAAAATAACGATAAGCGTAAGTACCGTTATGTGTACTACTATTTACACATGTTGGTACGTAGAATGTGCCATTTGTTGTACCGTTATTGGTAAATGTCGAGTTTGCGTAGAGTAATTTACAGCCTTGCGCACCAAGTTCATTGAAAGCATTTATGATGCTAGTCCGAGAAGTATTTGTTAAGAATCGGTTAGAGTAAGTATAAGTTGCTGGTTTTTTATCATTTTTTACAAATAAATATTTGTCTGTGTTTGATGCCACTTCTCCAAATGAAAGTTTATATATATAGCCCAAGCTACCTTGTTTGTTTAACTCATTGATCCATAGTAAATAACGGTTGGCTACTGAAGTGGTTTTTACATCAACCGTTTTATAGGTATATGTGTCAGTGGATTTATTGTTTTTTACATATAAATTTTTATACAGCGCGAAGCTACCGTCAGGGTTATCTAAACTGACTGATGGAGTAAGAAGGGCATAGCCTTGGCGTCCTTGGTCATTGAGTTGGTTCAATACGTCTGCCCAAGATTCTTTATTATCTCCTAATCTATAACTTGCTGTTGCCAATACTTGGGTTGGCTTTTGCATACTTGCTGGTGGAGTTGTTTTTGTAAAGCATGTATTTATGAGATCAAAGTTTGCTTGCTGTAGATAATTATGTATTGCATTTGGCTGATCTGTAGGTACTAAACAGAATTGATTTGCGTTTTTAAAGCCCAGAATAGCTGGTTGTTTCTGAGTTAGTTTTCCTGCTACTACAAGTTGCCAATCTACCTTGTTATAACTTGAAGTTTGTACAGTTTGCGGTGCTCCAATATTTGAAACCAGACTAAAATCTTCAGCTTGGCGATAACTTGCCACAATGTTACCTGTACAGTTCGCTTCATTCTCATAACGTACAGTTTCACTCGTAAATCGAACACTATTATCAGAAACTTTAATAACATTCATTTTTAGAGCAGAGCCATTAATACAAGCTCCTTTACCTGCTAGCCAACTTCCAACGAAGCGATCTGCTACCGTTGTTGGTGTTGGTGTTGGTGTTGGTGTTGGTGTTGGTGTTGGTGTTGGTGTTGGTGTCGGTGTCGGTGTTGGTGTTGGTGTTGGTGTAGGTGTTGGTGTTGGTGTTGGTGTTGGTGTTGGAGTCGGTGTCGGTGTCGGTGTCGGTGTCGAATCATTATCGTCAGACCCACACCCACTTAATGCTATAAAAATCAAAGCAATGCTGCTTCCTTTTACTATGTTATTCATCACATAAGCCCTTTTTTTATAAAAATGTGAAAATTTAACATTTTTAAAATAGATCAATTATAATGCAGTTGTAAAGATCAAATTTGAAAAAAAGGTTCAACATGGCAGCTTATAATCAAATTGAAATATTCCAACAAAGCCAGAAATGGTTTGATCAGTTGCCATTTGAATGGAAAAAATGGCTTGAAGAAAATTTAGAAAAAGGATGTTCGATCGAGCAATTAGTCGATGTTTTAAAAGAAAATGGATTTGGATTAACTTTTCAAACGAGTGAGCCGAATTTCCTAAGCTTATCTGACCAAGATCAGGAATGGATCATCGAACAAATTTTGAATCGGGTAACATCTGCGGAAATAGTGAAAAGATTAGTAGAGCAGGGGCTTCATCGGCAACAAGTAGAAGAATATTTAGATAATTTAGAAAATAATCAGTTATATAAAATTCTTAAGAAAAAGCACCACCAATTTAAGAAACGTGAGTGGCTAATAGAAACTTTAGATCAATTGGCCCAGTTAGATTCTAATTATTGTAAAGAAATACCTTCAATCCCTGCGCCAATCTTCTCAGATTTTATTAAAGATTATTACAGTCAACACCGTCCTGTGATTTTGAAAAAAGGGGTAGAGCACTGGCCTGCTTTACATAAGTGGACACCTGAATATTTTGCAACTCAATTTGGCCAGCATTTAGTTGAAGTTCAAATGAATAGAAATAAAGATGAGCAATTTGAAAGGCATTCTCCTTTATTAAAGCAGACCATGAAAATGTCGGAATTCGTATCAAAAGTTATGTCTGTCGAGGCGAGCAACGATTTCTATATGACTGCAAATAATGCGACCAATAGTCATCAGATGCTTCAGGAGTTATTTTTAGATATAGGCGATTTTGCAGACGGCTACAGCAACTTGGCTTTAAAAGATGAGCGTAGTTTTTTATGGTTCGGGCCGAAGGGCACCTTTACGCCATTACATCACGATTTAACGAATAATATGTTAGTTCAAATTTATGGGCGCAAAAAAGTAACTTTGATTCCGGCTTTGCAAGTACCTCATCTATATAACGATCATTGGGTGTTTAGTGAGCTGAGTAATGCAAATGAAATTGATTTTAAAAAATATCCTTTAGCAAAATCGATTACTCCAGTGGAATGTATTTTGAATGCAGGGGAAGCTTTGTTTATCCCTATTGGTTGGTGGCATAGTGTAGAAAGTCTGGATGTTTCAATGAGTATTTCTTTTACCAATTTTAATGCACTAAATCATTTTGTTCATCGGTTTCCAAAGCAGGTCTAAGAATGAAAATTGCATCTTAAACCGTTCAGTGTGACAATTGCTCAGCTCATACTGTTTTTCAAAGATGAAGGAAAATTGTTAACTTATGTCGACACTCCAAACGAATAATGCAGAACTTAACCAAAAGCAGGTATTGCAGTTAATGGAATATCTGACGCAATGGTTAATTCGTTCGGGAGTTGGATATAACGACTTTGTTACTGCTTTAAAACCCGTTTTCTATCAGCAGTCTTTAGCTGAGCTAGAACGTATAGATCAAAAAACTACTGATTCGGCAGTTAGTCTACTTTCTGGTTTACATCGTAAAGATGTTAGTGCTTTTAAAAAAGCGACACAGGCTGGGCAGCCTTTAACTGAAGCAAAAGTAGCAGAGCCAGTGAGTGTTCCTGCTCGGGTGATTGGTTTATGGCTTGCAGAGGGCTTAGCAGAAAAAATTCCTTTTATTAGCCAAGATCAGGTTAGCTTTGAAAGTTTGGTAAAGAAAGTTTCAACCGAAAAGCATCCAAGATCTATTTTGAATGAGCTTGAGCGTTTAAATATAGTGAAAGAAGAAGATGGTATTGTATCGTTACAGCAGCGAAGTTTTATGCCTGATGTAGAGCAATTCGAGGTTCGAAAATTATTAACGAATAACTTAGAGGCACATTTAGCTGCCGGGGTTCATAATTTATTTCAGCCAGAAAAAGAACCCTATTTAGAACAAGCAATTTTTGCTGATGAACTAACAGATGAATCGATCACTTTACTCAAAGAAGCAAGTTTACGCTTATGGGAAGATCTATCACTACAAGTACTCAAGTTAGCCATTGAACGTTGTGCACTCGATGAAGGAAAAGAGGGTGCAACCAAAACTTTCCGTTTCGGAGCTTATCAATATGACCAAAACAACTTATAAAAAATTAATAATATCCATGAGCTTCATTATGATAGGCAGCCTTTTGACTGCTTGCGGAGAGGATTTATTCGCCGGTGGTGCCAGTTTGGGTGGGTCAGGATATCCAACTAAACCCGGTAAACCAGGTGATTATGAAACCCCGGCCGATGGAGATAAAGGTGACTCAAAAGATAATGAAATTTGGTTACCTGCACCAAGTGAAGATGACTGTAATGGCTTGCATCGTAAATTAGAATTTCTTAATAATGTAACAAGAGAACCAATTGAAAAAGAAACAGTTTTTAAATACGCACAGCAATTAACTTTGAACGGTACTCTTGCTTTACAGATTACTCAAACGAATATGGGCTTAGAAAAAATACAAGAACGACAACCCGCTTGTCATGTACCTTTAGAACTCTATTTACTTGGAAATACCAAACGTTCTTATCCGGAAAATGATTGTAAAGAGACTCAAATATATGAGTATCAATCAGGTGAAACTAAAACTTTTATTGTCAATTATCCCGCATTTGAAGTCATGAATGGTACTTGGAAATATGGTCTGGAAAGTAATTATTTGAAAAATAATCAGGAGTTAAAACAATGCGAACCTTTAACGATTCAATTTAAAATAAGTGCGCCACCTGATCCGATTAAAATCAATTAAGTTGAGTCACCTTTAAGATAAGAACAAAGCTTAATCGATAAAGTTCAATAAAGTTTTAAAGAAAGTATGAGTTAAGCTTACTCTAGCACTTTTTCATCATAAGTTATTTGGGCTGCTAAAACCTGCTCAATATTGGTTTCGGCCCATTCCTTTAATTGGAACGCCATTGAAGCTACATTTTGTCCTAAAGAAGTAAGTGAGTAATCAACACGAATTGGGGATGTATTCTGGATTTTACGCTCGATGAAACCGTCTCTTTCCAGCATTTTTAACTTCTGTGATAAGACCTTTGGGGAAATGCCTTGAATATTCTTTTTGAGCAAATTGAAGTGTTGAGTTTCTTCTTCAAGAACGTTTAAAATCAATAAAACCCATTTATCTGCAATTTTTTCAAAAAATAGACGAGCAGGGCAATGTTGTTGAAAAATATTATATTTTAGACATTCATTCATACCATTTACCTATAATTTTTTGAAAAATTACCCTAGTTACCAACTAGTAACTAATTGACACCTAGTTTCTAAAATATATCATAAAGTGGAATTTAATAAAACAAAGGTTTGCTTCCATGTCTAACTCTAATATCGCGGTTGTATATTTCTCTGGTTATGGCCATACAAAAGTTGTTGCTGAAACGTTCGCAAACGAGATTAATGCTCAGCTCATTCAGATTGATCAGGAAGGAAATATTACTGATCAAGATTGGCAGACATTAAATGATGCGAAGGGGATTGTTTTTGGTGCTCCGACTTATATGGGTACAGCGCCATGGCAGTTTAAAAAGTTCGCTGATGCAACTTCAAAAGTATGGTTTACACGTGGCTGGCAAGATAAAGTATTTGCAGGTTTTACAAACAGCGCGAGCTTAAATGGGGATAAGCAAGTAACTCTTATCCAATTACAAACTTTAGCAGCACAGCATGGTGGGATTTGGGTGAGTCTTGGTTTATTACCAGCAAATACAAAAAACGCAACACGTGAAGATGTAAACAACTTAGGCGGTTCAGTAGGGCTTTTAGTTCAATCGCCTTCAGATGCAAGTGTGGAAGAAATTCCGACAGGTGATCTGGAAACAGCAAAAGTTTATGCTCAACGTGTACAAAGCATTGTGAATAAAATTTACGGTTAATTTGACCATAAAAAAGGCGCTTAAAGCGCCTTTTTTATTACTCATGCTCGTTATGTTGCGGAGCATTATATTTGAAGCCTTTAGTTTTATAGGCAAGATAGCCTACACCAATCACGGCCCAAGCTAAGCCAATTTGTAAGGCAAGCTTATCAATTTCTAACCACATCATAAATACACTGGCAAAACCAAGCGTTGGTATAACAATATAATTGATGATGTCTTTAAGCGTTTTATTCTTGCCATCTCTTAATGCATAGCGAGAAATCACAGAGAAGTTAACAAAACTAAAAGCAGTTAAGGCACCAAAACTAATCAAGTTAACAATATGCTCAAGATCTAAAAAGCCAGCAGATAACGCAACTACACCAACAATAAGAATGTTGTAAGTTGGAGTATGCAATTTTGGACTGATATGACCAAATAATTTCTTGTTGATGACTCCATCGCGTCCCATCACATACATTAAACGTGATACACCCGCATGGGCAGAAATACCTGATGCCATCACAGCGACTACAGCAAAATATAAAACCAAAGTTTTAAACATCAGACTACCAATCGCAGCGACCATCACAGGCTGTGATTCATCTAGAGGATTAAAGTAAGTGTTTGGGTTACTTGGGAAATATAATTGGATGAAGTAAGTACTTACAATGAAAATAATACCTGCAAGTAATGCTGTAGAGAAAATAGCTTTTGGTAGCGTTTTTTCTGCATCTTTTGTTTCTTCAGCAAGAGAAGATAAAGCATCAAAACCGGTAAAAGAGAAGCACAGTACGGTCGCGCCCGCAATTAAAGAACTGACAGACGTCATATCGTTCCAAAAAGGAGTTAATGACCACAATGCTGCTTTATCTGGATTTAAAGTTCCATCTGCATATACACCTTGAGTAAGTAGAATGTATACCTGATAAACGAAATAAAAAATTACGCCAAGCTGAATAACAACGATCGTACTGTTAAAACGTGCGACAAATCGTGCACCAAATAAGTTAATAACAGTCATTAGGGTCGTTAAACCAATCACCCATAACCAGTTATTTACTTCTGGAAAAAGAGCTCTTAGGTAAATATCTGCCAAGATAATATTAACAAGCGGTGACAGTAGATAGTCTAACCAAGAAGACCAACCCACCATAAAGCCAACATTAGGATGAATTGATTTTTGAGCATACGTATAGGCCGACCCAGAAGAAGGGTAGCGCTTAATCATATGTCCATAACTGATCGATGTTAATAAGATTGCGACTAATGCAAAAATGTAGGAAGTTGGTACATGACCACCACTTCGTTCTGACACTAAACCAAAAGTATCAAATAACGTTAATGGCTGAATGTAAGCTAAACCAATAATAACAATATGCCAAAGCACAAGATTCTTTTGAAGCTTAGCTGTTGGTTTAGTCCCAGATAAATTTGTCAACGGCGTTATCCTCATAATCGTTGATCAAGGATCAGCTTGGTGTTAAGGATCGTTTGAGACGAACGATCCCCCCTACAGAAAAAGATAAAGTGCGCCAATCTATCCTAAATTGATATAAATTGTCAGTACTTTCATCTATTTTTTAGCAAATTTTTTGCCATATATTCCAAATAAAATAATGAATAAAAATTCTTATTCATAAAAAAGGTCTGATTTAATATATAAATCAGACCTTTATGGTGCTTTTTTGAGTTTAACCTATCGAATTACCAAGCTTTTTCTAAGATATCTCGGATATCTTTTAAGCTTGCTTCTTTCGGATTGTAAATAATTGAGCCATCATTTAGTGCTTTTTCTGCAACTTCATCAAGCTGTGCCTCAGTTACTTTGCCTGTTTCACGTAAAGTGCGTGGTAACTTTGTTAAAGTAAATAGGCGATCACGCATTGCTAAGATAGTCGTAATTGCTCTATCTGCGCGCTGGCTTGCTGGAGTTTGTGCATAAATATCTGCACCAGCGAGTGGCAATAATAACTCACCAATTTTCTGACCATTTACTTGTTTATTATATTCAAGCACATATGGTAAGAATAAATTCATGCATAAACCGTGGGGCAGGTGGGCAACAGCACCTAAAGCATGCCCTAGAGAGTGAACTAGGCCGACCATTGAGTTAGAAAATGCAATACCTGCCATTGTTGAAGCTTGAGCTAGCTCTAAACGGCCTTGAGCATCATTTGGGTTTTCTAAGACATTAAATAGATTTTCACTGATCTTTTTAATTCCTGCACTTGCATAAGCATCACTCAATGGATTCGCAGCCATACATGTATATGCTTCAACACAATGCGTTAACGCATCCATACCTGTCATTGCAGTTAAATGAGGAGGCAATGTAAGCGTCATGCGTGGATCTAAAATTGCAGCATGTGGCATTAAATAATAAGAAGCGAATGCTAACTTAACATTCTTTTGAGTATCTGAAACCACAGCGACCATCGTTACTTCTGAGCCAGTACCCGAAGTTGTTGGAATCACAAAAAATGGTTTTAATGGTTTCGGTAGGTTATGAGCACCTGCATATTGCAATAAGTCATTTCCACCTTCAGATACCAAAATGTTGGTTGCTTTAGATGTGTCTATAACTGAACCGCCACCTACAGCAATAATCGCATCACATTTGTTTGTACGATAAGCTTCTGCTGCAAGACGAACGACTTCTAAACTCGAATCGGGTGGTACATCATCAAAAACATGGCCAATGACAGCATCAGTTGTACTAAATGCAGCTTCAATTGGATTTAATAACCCATTTGCACGAACACCTTTATCTGTAATGATAAGAGGGCGTTTTGCGCCTAAAGTCGCAAGCTCAAACGGAATATGTTCTAGCGCAGCATTACCAGCAATGACTTTTACAGGACAAAAAAATTCGTAATATGGTTTGGCCATGTTATGCGCTCCGCTTGAAATAGGACTTGGCTACTTTTAAGTAAATATTTGCAGCCTCGTTGAATTTTTCTTTTAGGGTAAGTTCGGTTGGGTATTCTTTGACTGCTAAGGAAGCAACCAATTTAGGTAAAATAAGAGATTCCATTTTATTTAGGCAGCGTACCAAGCGGATAGCAGCAGATACATCACCATCGGCAATCATTCGGTCATTGGCAAATGCCTGAGCAGTACTTTCTTGAAAAGAAAACACTAAAAAGGCATGAGTGACATGTTTGAATGTAATCGTTAAGTCTGGTTTTTTTTCAGCTCTTTCAAGTAGCTCTAACTGTTTGTCTTCTGTCACTCGAGCAAAAAATGCTGGTCCATTTGGGAAAACATTCATTGAAAGTACAAAGTGAACAGGAAATTTAGATACTTCCTCTTGTATTTCATTGTCCACTTGACTTGCCATGACTAAGCCACGACCAATAACATCCATCATGAGCTTAACGTATGCAAGTTGCAGAGTCGGCTTTACCGCTTTTGTCGAAATCACTCGCGTATCCTTTATTAAAATTATGCGAAAGCAAATTTAGAGCAATTACTCTAATCCATTTTTATTTCATCGCAAAGCGATTTATTCATATTTGACTTTAGGGTCATTAAAGTACCCAGTGCTATTAATATACTCAATAAAGTCCTGACAAAGTTGACCAAATGATGGATAAGGAGTCACTAAATCTTGTATCCGTACCATTTCTAAGCCTGCATAGCCGCAAGGATTGATGGTCTGGAACCCAGTTAAGGCACAGTCCAGATTTAGTGCTAACCCATGGTAACTACGGCCACGACGAATTTTAAAACCTAAGGACCCAATCTTGCGGCCATCTACATATACTCCAGGTGCATCAGGCTTGGCATAAGCTTCAATTCCATACTTTTTCAAAACATCTATCATGAATTGTTCAGCAAAACTGACCAATGTGCGTACGTTCCATTTTAGACGATTAAGATCAAACATGAAGTAAGCGACGAGTTGACCTGGACCATGCCAAGTCACTTGCCCGCCACGGTCAGTTTGTACTATAGGAATGTCTGATGAAATTAGGATATGTTCTGGTTTACCAGCTTGACCTTGAGTTAATACATTATGATGTTGAAGTAACCATAGCTCATCAGGCGTATCTTCATTACGCTCGTTTGTTAAGAGTTTCATGGTTTCAAATTTGCTTTGATAATCTTGTAAATCGTTCCATTGCCGAATGATCAAGTTGGGTTTATCAAGGCTCATCACAAAATATTCCTATAAGTTAGTTCATGCGGCGCCAGTTAATATCTGCAAGATAGAAGCCGAAAACCTTGTAATTTTAAAGGATTTTATAAGAGGAATTCTAAATATTTGTATGGTTTTTTCACGATAGATTGGTTTTAAAATTTCCAAAAAAATACCACAGTAAGAATGTCTAACTGTGGTATTGATTGAAGAACTTAAAATTAAAGCGCAGTTCTAATCTGCGGACAAGCAGCCAAGTCAGCATAAAGTGCATGAACTTGTTCCAATTCTTCAAAGCGCAATTGTGCTGTTAAAGAGTGATACTTGCCGGTGCGAGATTCTTGAACTTTTAGTGTTGTATGGTCGAAGTCTGGAAAATGTTTTACCAAAATATCGAGTACAGCAACACGTAATTCTTCACCCGCATCGCCAATAAGTTTAATTGGATAATCCATCGGAAATACCCAAAGATGTTCTTGTAGTTCGCGAGATGGAGTGCGGTCTAACATAAGTTACCTCATGATTTGAAACGCCTGCATCATCGCAGGCGTTTATAGCTCTTTCTATTAAATGGGGCTTGGTTTTGAAATTTCAAGCTTTCAAAACTTAGTCATTTTCAAGGAAAGAACGCAAGTGTTCAGAACGAGAAGGGTGGCGCAATTTACGCAACGCTTTCGCTTCAATCTGACGAATACGTTCACGTGTTACGTCAAACTGCTTACCCACTTCTTCTAGTGTATGATCGGTTGGCATATCAATACCAAAACGCATCTTCAAGACTTTTGCTTCACGTTCAGTTAAGTTTTCAAGTACTTCACGTGTTGCTTCTTTTAAGCCTTCTGAAGTCGCAGCATCAATTGGAGAAGTGATGTTTTGGTCTTCAATGAAATCACCAAGATGCGAATCTTCATCATCACCAATTGGAGTTTCCATTGAAATTGGTTCTTTGGCAATTTTAAGTACCTTACGAACCTTAACTTCGTCCATTTCTAAACGTTCACCTAATTCTTCAGGTGTCGGTTCACGGCCCATTTCTTGTAACAATTGACGAGATACACGGTTGATCTTGTTAATCGTTTCAATCATATGCACAGGAATACGGATTGTACGAGCCTGATCGGCAATCGAACGGGTAATCGCCTGACGAATCCACCAAGTTGCATAAGTCGAGAATTTATAACCACGACGATATTCAAACTTGTCTACAGCTTTCATCAAACCAATGTTCCCTTCTTGAATCAAGTCAAGGAACTGTAAACCACGGTTGGTATATTTTTTCGCAATCGAAATTACCAAACGAAGATTGGCTTCTACCATTTCTTTCTTAGCACGGCGTGCTTTCGCTTCGCCAATCGCCATACGCTTAGAAATATCTTTAATTTCAGCAACGCTTAAATTAAGTTCTTTCTCAATATCTGCAATCTTTTGCTGGAATGCTAAAACATCTGGACGAACCTTTTCTAAATGCGCCTTGATCTCAGCAGGAGCTTTAGCAATCTGTTCATCTAACCAAGCTGGATTTGATTCTTGCTTAGGGAAAGATGTACGGAATTGAGTGCGATCCATACGGCCACGACGAACTGCGTAACGCATAACTTCACGTTCGTTAGCGCGAATTTGCTCATGTGTACCACGAATCATTTCAGAGATGATGTCAAATAAACGTGGTGTAAATTTAAACATCATAAACACAGTAGCTAAAGCTTCTAAAGCATCATCTGCTTCTGGGCTGTTACGGCCATGTTTCTCAATAATAGCTTTTGTTTTAGTCCATGCAGCCTCAAGTTCATTAAAACGAACTTTTGCAACTTCAGGGTCTGGGCCAGACTCACCTTCAGAATCATCGTCGCTTTCTGACTCTTCATCTTCTTCGTCATCGTCAAGCTTAACTTCTTTTGCTGGTGTAGCTGGCGCTTCTTCTTCCTCAAGTTCTGTTTCTTCTTCTAGAACTTCAGGAATATCTTCGTCAGTTTCTGGATCAAGATAGCCAGATAAAATATCGGCAAGGCGACGTTCGCCAGTCAAGAAATCATTATATTCTTTTAATACAACTTCAACAGCATTTGGCCAGTACGCAATTGAATTAAGGACATCACGAATCCCTTCTTCAATACGTTTTGCAATGCTGATTTCACCTTCACGGGTTAACAGTTCAACTGTACCCATTTCACGCATGTACATACGTACAGGGTCTGTCGTACGTCCAGGCTCATTTTCAACCGATGCAAGTACGGCAGCAGCTTCTTCTTCAGCAACTTCATCGGCTGTGTCAGTTGACTCACCGAACATGGTATCGTCAGATTCAGGTGCACGCTCGTGTACAGGAATACCAACGTCTTGAAGCATTTGAATAATGTCTTCAATCTGTTCGCTTTCAGTAATCGAGTCCGGCAGATGATCGTTAACCTCAGCGTAAGTTAAGTAACCTTGTTCTTTGCCTCGGCTAATCAGAGCCGCTACTTGAGAAGTAGGGGAATGCATATCGCTCATCTTTGCTTACTCTTCGTTGAATCTGTGGCAGTGAAAAACCGTGCATGATAGCACAATTTGCTTGAAATATTTTGGATTTGATCGGTAACCGTTAAATAAAAAATATCTTTGAATTCACGTCTGTTTTTTGGATATTGGGCTAAAATCATTTTTTTCAAGCTTAAATCATGGAAAAGATCATAGAATTTTTTCTTGATTAAAAAAATAGTTGAGTTTTATAAATACACAATTTTTTGGGTGAAAAAAAGTACAAATATGCAGTTTAATGAAAAAAATATAAATAAAACTTGACATGGTTCTGTAAGAGAGATAAATAGCGCCTAGACCCATTCACATTTTTTCATTAGAGGTAGTTTTAGTGTCTTCTACAGATTTTGAACTAGATGATAACTACGGTGATGATGATGATGTCGGTTTTGATGAGTCATCAGGCAAAATCACTGCGAAAGAATCATTAGAAAAACGTAGATTAATCGATGATCTATTAGCTCAACGCCGTTTAGAGCGTGAGTTGAAAGATTTTGATTATGATTTAGACGATGATGATCTTGATGATGAAGACTAATCAAATCTGAATAGGGCATCGTCAGCTTAAATGCTATGCTATCGTAGATTTCTTTTTTATAGTCAGGTAACACAATGAGTGCGTTAGATTTAGACCAATTAAGTGAATATCTAGATGGAGACCACAATGAGTATGGTTTAGATTTCGCTGCAACTCATGGCTTTCTGTGTGCAATTGCAGTAGGCCCTCAGTTTGACCGTTGGTTAGATGAGCTGTTTGATAATAACCATAAAAAGGTTCCTGCTGAAATTATTCAGCAAATCAAGGCTTGGTTAGAGTCAATTCGACAAGATTTAGCAAATGAAAATGGAATTGCATTTCCATTTGAAGTTGAAGAAGCTGATGTTGAATCTAGCTTAGGTGACTGGAGTGTGGGATTTGTTGATGCAATGTTCTTAAATGAAGATGCATGGTTTGCACCTGAACATGAAGAACAATTAATTGATTTAACTTTACCAATGATGGTATTTAGTGGAATTGATGAAGAAGATCCACAGATGGAATCTTTCCGTCGTAATGGACAGTTAATGGATGAACTGGCAGAAGAAATCCCAGATAATTTGAATGAATTATACTTGATGTATCATACGCCAAATTAAACTTTAAAAATTAAGTAAATAACGTCCTTTCTAGGGCGTTTTTTATTGCGATAAATTACTTATATAAAGATAAAAAGGCACTTAAAAATTTAAGTGCCTTCGGAAAACTAGTTATAGTGACTTATAAACGTTTACGTTTTGCAGCCGCAATTTGTGACTGGCGCATACGGAAGCCAGCTTTTTGCTTTTCAGTTGTCTTGTCGATGCAATACACACAAGAAACACCATGTTCATAGCTTGGTAAAGCAGACTCTTCTGGAGTTAATGGCCAGCCACAAGCATGACATTTAACATTTACACCTTCTTCAACGCCATGAGTTACAGCAGTCCGGCCATCAAAAACAAAACATTCACCTTCCCATAAACTTTCATCGGCAGGGGTTTCTTCTAAATATTTAAGAATACCGCCTTTAAGGTGATAAACCTCTGTAAATCCTTCTTGAAGAAGTAGAGAGGTTGATTTTTCACAGCGAATACCACCTGTACAGAACATCGCAATTTTTTTATCTTTATGCTGTTCTAATTCTTTTTTAACGTATTCTGGGAACTCGCGGAATGTTTCAGTTTTAGGGTCGATAGCACCTTTGAAAGTACCAGCCTTATATTCATAATCATTACGCGTATCGATTAAAATTACATCATCACGTGCAATTAAATCATTCCATTCTTTTGGATCAAGGTAGTGGCCCACTAAGTCACGGGGTTTAACTTCAACACCTAAAGTCACAATTTCTTCTTTAAGTTTAATTTTCATTTTACGGAAAGGTTTGTCAGAGCTATGAGATTCCTTATATTCCATAGAGGCAAAACCTTCATTGAGTAAAAATTGATAGAGACTATCAATAGCCACACGATCGCCTGCAACAGTGCCATTAATTCCTTCACCTGCTACAATCAGAGTTCCGCAAAGGTTGATTGTTTTCACTAAGTCTAATAAACGTTGTTGAAGATCGGCAGGATCTTGAACTTCTTTAAATTGATATAGTGCTGCAACAACCCAACCCGCGGTCGCTTGCTGTTCTACAGGTGCAAGCTGTTCTACAGTAGCGTTCATGGAAAACTCCAAATGTATTAAGATAGAAATTTAAGGCGCATATTTTAGCGCGAAAAATTGTAATAAGCGAGAAAACCATAAAAAGTATATGGTTTATTTAAGGAGTCGGTTTTGAGTAGTGATCATCGAATGCTCTCTCTCACCCCATGTGCAGGGCGTTGTTCAACAGTTTTTGGTGATCAGGTTTGCCGTGGTTGTCGTCGTTTTAACCATGAAGTGATTCAATGGAATACTTATACAGCAGAGCAACGTTTGGCTGTATGGAGGCGTTTAGATGATCAGTTGAATCAAATCTTAGTGCCCATGTTACCTCATGCGAACTTGCAGCATGTAGAAGGATTTATTTTAAGTAAACGTGTTCGGTTAATGGAAGGGGCGAGCAAAGGTCGTAAGCTCTATCACGCTTTAAAAATATGTGAAAAAAATAAGCATCTGGCAACAGAAAGTGGTTTAGGTATTTCAGATGCTCAAGTCAAAACAATATGGGCTGAATTCGAAAGGCGCGTTTTAGCTTTAGCTAAAGCGAGTTATGAGTTGGCTTGGTTGAGAGCTGATGGAATTAGTCATCATTTATTAAGTGTATTTGACGAAGAATAGGTCTGTAGATTGAATTGAAGATATCTCAATAAAAAAGCTGCCAGAAGGCAGCTTTTTTTATCATTAATTTTCTTTCGAATATTAACGTTTGATATCGCGTTGAGTCGGGCCAGTATAAAGCTGGCGAGGACGACCAATTTTGTAAGGTGCGCTGTGCATTTCTAACCAGTGGCTGATCCAACCTACTGTACGTGCAAGTGCAAAGATTACCGTAAACATTTCTGTTGGAATACCAATCGCTTTAAGGATGATACCTGAGTAGAAGTCTACGTTAGGGTAAAGTTTACGTTCAACGAAGTACGGGTCGTTCAATGCAATACGCTCAAGTTCCATAGCAAGCGCTAATTGAGGATCATTGATATTTAATGCTTCAAGAACTTCGTCACAAGTTTGTTTCATGACTTTTGCACGTGGGTCGAAGTTTTTGTACACACGGTGACCGAAGCCCATGAGTTTAACTTCTTTACGTTTTACTTTTTCCATGAACTCGGCAACGTTTTCTACACTACCGATTTCATCAAGCATTTTAAGTACAGCTTCGTTTGCACCACCGTGAGCAGGTCCCCAAAGCGCAGAAATACCTGAAGAGATACATGCGTATGGGTTTGCACCAGTAGAGCCAGCAAGACGTACTGTAGATGTCGAAGCATTTTGTTCGTGATCAGCATGAAGCGTGAAGATACGATCCATTGCACGAGCAAGAACAGGATTTACTTTGTAATCACGATCAGCAGGGGTAGCAAACATCATATGTAAGAAGTTTTCCGCGTAATTTAAGTCATTACGTGGATAGATGAATGGTTGACCTACTGTGTATTTGTAACTCCAAGCAGCAAGTGTTGGAATTTTTGCAATGAGACGAATCGCAGTGATTTCACGGTGATTGATGTCTTCAATGTCAAGGTTGTTGTGATAGAACGCAGATAATGCACCAACAACACCAACCATGATTGCCATAGGGTGGGCATCACGACGGAAACCATTGAAGAAACGGCTAACTTGATCGTGAACCATAGTATGAGCACGAACTTTGGCATCAAACTCTGTTTTTTGTTCAGCAGTTGGGAGCTCGCCATTTAATAATAAATAACAAGTTTCAAGATAGTCTGCTTGAGTTGCTAACTGATCAATTGGGTAGCCGCGGTGTAATAAAATACCTTTGTCACCATCAATGAACGTAATTTTAGACTCGCATGCAGCTGTCGCCATAAAACCAGGATCGAAAGTAAAATGACCTTCTTTCAATATGCTGCTGACATCAATTACATCTGGACCTAAAGTGCCACTGTAGATTGGTAATCCAATTTCTTTGCCATCAAGATGTAATACGGCTTTTTTGCCATTTGCTTCAGACATTCAATAGATCTCCTGTCCTGGTGAATGTTGATCTGACCCGAAATCCTAATGTTCTCATGTGCGAATCAGACGGTGTCAAAATTTGCTATAAGATTAGTGAGTACTGAAATTTTGTCAATTATACTTATGGATAAAAAATGACGATCCCACAGAGAGTTAGTCATCAAGACCCGAGCAAAAAAGTCAGTAAAATCACTGCATCGGGATGGTATAATAAGTCAATTCAACAAGAACGTGCAGAAAAAAAATGAAGTATGAGTACAATTGTAAGCAAATTTTAAAATCAAGATTAAAAATGACAAGTCGGTAGAAAATGCCAATCCAATTAAAAAAATCATAAAACTCATGGTGTAATTTCAAATTGCCAATCAAAAAAAACTCTATTTTTATTTAGTTGTAACAAAGAATATTGCTGTTTTTTTAAGTTTAATTGTATAAAAAATAGCTAATTGAACTGCATTAAAATAATAAAAACTCTTATTCGCAGTAAAAATTGCTTTCTAAAATGTATTTTAGATTGACTGATTTGGGTGGAATATAAGTATGTTCACTTATTTGAATAGTAGCTTTTATTGAAAATATGAGGAGTTACTAACATTTTTCTATTTATATGATGAATTTATAACTTTATCTTTAGTCTAAAACTTACTTATTTGAAAGAAATTTCAGAAAAAATGAAATTAAATAAAAAGTTATTTTAAACAATAACATGGTGGAACTATGTATACCTTTTTAATAGGGCTAATAGGGTGATATCATTGTGAATGATTCTTATTTAATTGTTTTTTGCTTAAATGGGAAAGTGGATTGTTTGTATTTTGATACTTCGCGTTTTATAATTCAGTGTCGTTTATAGGTTAGGCATGAGCTGTGCTTGCCTAACAATGCCAGCTTTCCTTGGAATTAATTCAACAAACTCCGGTCGGAGTTTCTACCTACAGGATGCCCGCTGTGAAAAGCAACAGACCTGTCAATTTGTCCATGGGTCAGGTGTTAGCGGTAAATTTACGCTCACCCGTGGCTATTGCATCAATTTTACACCGTTTATCAGGTGTCATCGTTTTCTTATTAGTACCAGTTCTATTATGGATTTTAGATAAATCATTATCTTCACCAGAAGGATTTGACTACGTTAAAAATGTCGTGTTTGGAAATATCCTTGTACGTTTTATCGTTTGGGTATTTGTAGCCGGCTTATTATTCCACTTTATTGCTGGAGTGAAGCACTTACTTGCAGATTTAGGTTTTGCTGAAGAACTGCAAAGTGGTCGTATTGCAGCGACAATTTCATTGATCTTATCTGTGGTAGCCATTATCGCAGCCTTTGTATGGATTATGTTCTAATGAAAAGTGCTACAGGTTTAACTGGTTCAGGTTCTCGTGATTGGTTTATCCAGCGTGTAAGTGCGGTTGTACTAGCAGCCTATACTGTTGTTCTTTTGGGTTGGATTCTCTGCAAAGGCGGATTTGACTATCAACAATGGGCTGGTTTCATGATGACATTACCAATGAAGATTTTTTCTTTATTGGCAATTTTATCGCTTATCGCACACGCATGGATTGGTATGTGGCAAGTTTTTACTGACTATGTCACTACTCGTCAAATGGGTCCTTCAGCGAAAGGTTTACGCCTTGTACTGACGACGGCTGTCATTATTGCAGTGTTTGTGTACGCAATCTGGGGTATCCAGATTTTCTGGGCGAATTGATAGGAAGACATCATGGGCGCGATAACCCCTAAAGAAGATTATTCAAATATTCAAAACCTCACTTTCGATGCAGTTATCGTTGGTGGTGGTGGTTCTGGTATGCGTGCATCTTACCAACTCGCTCAAGCGGGTTTGAAAGTTGCAGTACTGACTAAAGTTTTCCCGACACGTTCGCACACTGTAGCTGCTCAAGGTGGTATCGGTGCGTCGCTAGGTAATATGCAAGAAGATAACTGGCATTTCCATTTTTACGATACAGTAAAAGGTTCTGACTGGTTAGGTGACCAAGACGCAATTGAATTTATGTGTCGTGAAGCGCCAAAAGTTGTGTATGAACTTGAACACATGGGTATGCCGTTTGACCGTAACGCTGATGGTACAATTTACCAACGTCCGTTCGGTGGTCACTCTGCTAACTATGGTGATAAACCAGTTCCACGTGCTTGTGCAGCTGCGGACCGTACAGGTCATGCATTATTGCATACGCTTTATCAAAGCAACGTGAAAATGGGTACTCAATTCTTCGTTGAGTGGATCGCTCTTGATTTGATCCGTAACGAAGCTGGTGATGTTCTTGGTGTAACAGCGATTGACCAAGAAACTGGTAACATTTCAGTATTCCAAGCAAAAGCGACATTATTTGCTACTGGTGGTGCTGGTCGTGTTTACCGTGCATCAACAAATGCTTATATCAACACTGGTGACGGTCTTGGTATGGCTGCTCGTGCTGGTATTCCATTGCAAGATATGGAGTTCTGGCAATTCCACCCAACGGGTGTTGCGGGCGCTGGTGTATTGTTGACTGAAGGTTGTCGTGGTGAAGGTGCAATCCTTCGTAATAAAGACGGCGAACCGTTCATGGAACGTTATGCACCGACTTTAAAAGACTTGGCTCCACGTGACTTCGTTTCACGTTCTATGGACCAAGAAATTAAAGAAGGTCGTGGTTGTGGTCCAAAAGGTGATTATATCTTACTTGATATGACTCACTTGGGTGCTGAAACAATCATGAAGCGTTTACCATCTGTATTTGAGATTGGTAAAAAATTTGCAAACGTTGATATTACAAAAGAAGCGATTCCTGTAGTGCCAACAATCCATTATCAAATGGGTGGTATTCCTACGAATATGCATGGTCAAGTGTGCTTACCTGAAGTGGGTACGGACAACTACACCAAACCTGTAAAAGGGTTCTATGCAATTGGCGAATGTTCTTGTGTATCAGTACATGGTGCAAACCGTTTAGGTACTAACTCACTTCTTGACTTGGTTGTATTTGGTAAAGCTGCTGGTGAGCACATTATCGATTACGTAACTAAGCATCATGGTGATGAATATGCGCCACTTCCAACAGATGTATTAGAGCAAACATTAGCTCGTGTACGTAAGTTGGATGACTCAACTTCTGGCGAAAACGCTCAAGAAGTTGCTGACACGATTCGTGATATCGTTCAAGACCACGCTGGTGTATTCCGTACTCAAGCATTGCTTGATAAGGGTGTAAAAGAGATTCTTGCTCTTGAGCCACGTGTTCGTAATATTTACTTGAAAGATAAATCTAGAGTATTTAATACTGCGCGTGTTGAAGCACTTGAAGTTGAAAACTTGTATGAAGTTGCAAAAGCAACTTTGATTTCAGCTGCTGCGCGTAAAGAGTGTCGTGGTGCGCATACGGTAGTTGATTATGAATTGCCAGCTGATCACCCAACTTATTCATACGGTCGCCGTGATGATGAGTGGATGAAACATACGTTATGGTATTCATCAGATAACCGTTTGGAATATAAGCCAGTTCGCTTCAAACCGTTGACTGTTGATGCAATTCCACCAGCACCACGTACATTCTAATCGGGAGTATAAAGATGAGTAGAGGTACTCGTACATTCGAAATCTACCGCTATGATCCTGATAAGGATAAAGCGCCGTACATGCAAACTTTTAAGCTTGAATTGACTGATAAGCACCGTATGTTGCTTGATGCATTACTTGCATTAAAAGTTCAAGACGAAACGTTAACATTCCGTCGTTCTTGCCGTGAAGGTATTTGTGGTTCGGATGGTGTGAATATCAATGGTAAAAATGGTTTGGCTTGTTTAGAAAACCTGAATGATTTACCAGAGAAAATCGTAATTCGTCCATTACCAGGTTTGCCGGTAATTAAAGATTTGGTTGTTGATATGAACCAATTCTATGATCAATATGACAAAATTCAGCCATTCTTGATCAATAACCAGCCAGCTCCACCTAAAGAGCGTTTGCAATCTCCGGAAGAGCGTGAACACTTGAATGGTCTATATGAATGTATTCTTTGTGCATGTTGTTCAACTTCGTGCCCATCATTCTGGTGGAACCCTGACAAGTTCTTGGGTCCTTCAGCATTGTTGAATGCATACCGTTTCATTATTGACTCTCGTGATACTGCAACAGCAGACCGTTTGGCTCGTTTAGACGATCCATTCAGTTTGTTTCGCTGTAAAGGTATTATGAACTGTGTGTCAGTGTGTCCTAAAGGTCTAAACCCTACAAAAGCAATTGGTCATATCCGTAATATGATATTTGATCAAGCGGGTTAATTCTGCACAAATAGAAAACGCGCATCCTTGATGTGCGTTTTTTTTTAACTTTATAATGTAAACTTTAGACTTTGGTCGAAAAAGATGAGATTTTTATATATTGCACCATATATTAAAAGATAAAATCGCATATGTATTTCGCCAATTTATAGGTGGTATGTGTCAAAAAAATCAATCGTTCTTTAAGAACATGATACGATTTGCCACAAAGTTATAGGTGAAAAAAGCGTATACTAGTGAAATTAATTTAAGTAGCACGATCTTGGATCTGTGCTTAATTTTTATGGTTAAAGTCATTTTAGAAAAGTTAATTTTAAAGTTAATTTTTCTAAAAAGATTTGCAAAAAATTGCTCGGTTTTAATCGAGTATAAGGTGAGTGATGATGCCATTGAGGGTGTTGTGATTCATTAATTACCTATGGAGTTTCCTCTCTAGGTAGTATGACGCCCCATGGTCTTAAAGACCTGTTGGGTAAGTAATGCCTTTTTTACCAATTTGGCATTATGCATCATGGGTGTGCTTAAAAGGCAGCCTGTAATATTTTTTGCAATAGGAAATGGGTCCACAAATGCAAGAAGTTGCTGACGCATTGCGTCTTGACACTGAACTTTCCGCTGATAGTGCAGCGTATATTGAAGAACTTTACGAGCAGTACCTGTCTTCCCCAACCTCTGTAGCTGAGGACTGGCGCCAATATTTCGATAAATATCCAAAGGGTGACCAACCACACGGCGCTGTGCGTGAGCAATTCCTATTACTAGGACGTAATGCTAATCGTGTTCAACCTGTTGTACAAAGTACTGTAAGTACTGAGCATGAACGTCGTCAAATTGGCGTTTTACAACTTATTGCTGCTTATCGTAATCGCGGACATCAAAAAGCTAAATTAGATCCATTAGGTCTTGCTAAGCGTGAAGATATTCCTGATTTAGATCTTTCAGCACATGGTTTAACCAAATCAGATTTAGATACAGTATTCAACACAGGCAATCTTGAGATTGGCAAAAGCGAAGCAACGCTTGCTGAAATGATTGAAGCAATGGAAGCAATCTATTGTGGTTCAATCGGCGTTGAATATATGCATATCGTGGACACAAAAGAAAAGCGTTGGATTCAACAACGTCTTGAAAGTGTTCGTGGTCAGCTTAATTTTACAAATGATCAAAAGAAAGGGTTCTTGGAGCGTTTAACCGCTGCAGAAGGGCTTGAAAAATTCCTAGGTAATAAATACGTTGGTGCTAAACGCTTTGGTGTAGAAGGTGGTGAATCTTTTATTCCTATGGTGAATGAAATCATTCAACGTGCTGGTGCTGTTGGTTGTAAAGAAGTTGTTATTGGTATGCCACACCGTGGCCGTTTAAATCTTCTTGTTAATATTATGGGTAAAAACCCTGCAGACTTGTTTGGCGAGTTTGAAGGTAAGGCTATTCATAAGAAAGGTTCTGGCGACGTTAAATACCATCAAGGTTTCTCAAGTAATGTAATGACTCCTGGTGGCGAAGTTCACTTGGCATTAGCATTTAACCCATCTCACTTGGAAATCGTTGGTCCTGTAGTTGAGGGTTCTGTACGTGCACGTCAAGTGCGTCGTAGAGACATCGGCGGTGATGATGTATTACCAGTAATTGTTCATGGTGATGCTGCATTTGCAGGTCAAGGCGTGAACATGGAAACCTTCCAGATGTCACAAACTCGTGGCTATACGGTTGGTGGTACTGTACACATTATCGTAAACAACCAAGTTGGTTTTACAACTTCTGATCCACGTGATGCGCGTTCTACTGAATATTGTACTGACGTTGCAAAAATGATTCAGACGCCAATCTTCCATGTGAATGGCGATGATCCTGAAGCAGTAATCTTTGCTACTCAATTAGCACATGATTTCCGTCACGAATTCCGTAAAGATGTTGTGCTTGACTTGTTCTGTTACCGTCGTCGTGGTCATAACGAAGCAGATGAGCCATCTGGTACACAACCATTGATGTATCAAGTGATTGCTAAAAAAGCAACAACTCGTACACTCTATTCAGATCAGCTTGTTCAACAAAAAGTAATTGATCGTGCTGAAGCAGACCAAATGGTTGAAGATTACCGTGCAGATTTAGAAGCCGGAAACCATGTGGCAAACGCTTTAGTACTTGAACCAAATACAAAAATGTTTGTTGATTGGACACCTTATTTGGGCCATGACTATACAGACGATTGGGATACTTCATTTGACTTAAATCGCTTAAAAGAATTAGGCGAGGGCATGAGCAAACTTCCGGAAGGATTTGTTATGCAGCGTCAAGTGCAAAAAGTAATTGAAGATCGTGTGAAAATGCAAACTGGTGAAATTGCATTGAACTGGGGCGCTGCTGAAACTTTAGCTTACGCAACCTTGATCGATGAAGATTACCTTGTTCGTATTACTGGTGAAGACGTTGGGCGTGGTACATTCTCACACCGTCATGCGAAATTGCATAACCAAGTTGATGGTTCAACTTACATTCCTCTTTGTCATGTTAAAGAGAACCAACCACGTTTTGCGATTTACGATTCTTTATTATCTGAAGAAGCTGTTCTTGCATTTGAATATGGTTATGCAACTACAATTCCTAAGAGCTTAATTATTTGGGAAGCACAATTTGGTGACTTCGTAAACTGTGCTCAGGTTGTAATTGACCAGTTTATTGCTTCTGGCGAGACTAAGTGGGAACGTGTTTGTGGTTTAACAATGTTGTTACCGCACGGTTTCGAAGGTCAAGGTCCAGAGCACTCATCAGCTCGTTTAGAACGTTTCTTACAGTTATGTGCTGAAGATAACATGCAAGTGATCACTCCAACGACACCTGCACAGATTTTCCATGCATTACGTCGTCAAGCTGTACGCCCAATTCGTAAGCCATTGATCGTAATGTCACCGAAATCTTTACTTCGCCATAAACTTGCGACTTCTACTTTAGAGGAGCTTGCAAATGGTTCATTCCAGACTGTAATTGACGAAATCGATCAAATTAACAAGTCAGATGTAACTCGTCTTGTACTTTGTGGTGGTAAAGTTTATTACGACTTACTTGAAAAACGTCGTGAACAAAACTTAACTAATGTTGCAATCGTACGTATTGAACAGTTATATCCATATCCAGAACAACGTCTTGCGGAAATCTTGGCTGCATATCCAAACGTGAAAGAACTTGTTTGGACACAAGAAGAGCCGAAGAACCAAGGCGCTTGGTTATTTATCGCACCTCGTTTATACGACGATATCTTAAAATCTGGCAAACAAATCCGTATCAGTTTTGCAGGTCGTGAAGCTTCTGCTGCACCAGCTTGTGGCTCACCGTACTTGCATGCAAAACAACAAGCTCAGCTAATTAATGATGCATTGGCAATCGAAGCTGAACAATCAGGAGATTCTCAATAATGGCAACCGAAATTAAAGCACCGGTATTCCCAGAGTCTGTTGCAGATGGAACCATCGCAACTTGGCACAAAAAGGTGGGTGAACCTGTATCACGTGATGAAGTAATCTGTGATATTGAAACCGACAAAGTTGTTTTAGAAGTGGTTGCTCCTGCAGATGGTAGCTTAGTTGCAATCATTAAAGGTGAAGGCGATACAGTTCTTTCTGACGAAGTGATTGCTCAGTTTGAAGCTGGTGCTGGTGCAGCGGCTGCTCCTGCAGTAGAGCAAGCAGTTGCTCAAACTCAAGCTGGTGCAGCTCCTGTTGTTGAGCGCACTGAAGCTGTATCTGGTCAAGCTCCTGCAGTTCGTAAAGCTTTGTCTGAAACAGGTATTGCTGCTGCTGACGTACAAGGTACTGGTCGCGGTGGTCGTATCACTAAAGAAGATGTGGCAAACCATCAAACTAAACCAGCTGCTAACGTTACTCCGTTAAGCGTAGCTGTTGGTGAGCGTATCGAAAAACGCGTTCCAATGACTCGTTTACGTAAGCGTGTAGCTGAGCGTCTTCTTTCTGCAACTCAAGAAACTGCAATGTTAACTACATTTAACGAAGTTAACATGAAGCCAATCATGGAATTGCGTAAGCAATATAAAGATGCGTTTGAAAAACGCCATGGTGCTCGTTTAGGCTTCATGTCATTCTTTGTTAAAGCTGTAACTGAAGCACTTAAGCGCTATCCTGCGGTAAATGCTTCAATTGATGGCGATGATATTGTTTATCACGGTTACTATGACATCGGTGTTGCAGTATCTTCTGATCGTGGTCTTGTTGTTCCAGTATTACGTGATACTGATCGTATGAGCTATGCAGAAGTTGAAGCAGGTATTGGTGCTTATGCTGCTAAAGCGCGCGATGGTAAATTATCTATCGAAGAAATGACTGGTGGTACTTTCACTATTACTAACGGTGGTACTTTCGGTTCATTACTTTCAACTCCAATTTTGAATCAGCCGCAAACTGGTATCTTGGGTATGCATAAAATCCAAGAGCGTCCTATGGCTGTAAATGGTCAAGTTGAAATCTTGCCAATGATGTATTTAGCACTTTCTTATGACCACCGTATGATCGATGGTAAAGAAGCAGTAGGTTTCTTGGTAGCAATCAAAGAATTGTTAGAAGAACCAGCTAAACTCATCCTTGATCTTTAATTTCTTCGAATAATATTACCGAGATAGAGCGATCCTCTATCTCGGACCATGGAGATAAACAATGTCTCAACAATTTGATCTTGTTGTTATTGGCGGTGGTCCTGGTGGTTATGAAGCTGCAATTCGTGCTGCTCAACTAGGCTTCAAAGTCGCTTGTATCGAAAAACGTATTCACAACGGTAAGCCATCTTTAGGTGGTACATGCTTAAACGTAGGTTGTATTCCTTCTAAAGCATTACTTGACTCTTCACATCGTTATGAAGATACAGTGCATCATTTAGCTGATCACGGTATTACTACAGGCGAAGTGAATTTTGATCTTGCTAAGCTTCTTGCTCGTAAAGACAAAGTTGTTGACCAATTAACTGGCGGTGTCGATCAATTGCTTAAAGGCAATGGTATTGAGTGGTTAAAAGGTACTGGTAAATTACTTGCTGGTAAAAAAGTTGAGTTTGTTTCGCACGAAGGTGAAACTCAAGTTTTAGAACCTAAATACGTGATTCTTGCATCTGGTTCTGTACCTGTAAATATTCCAGTAGCTCCTGTAGATCAAGATATTATTGTTGATTCAACTGGCGCATTAAACTTTCAAGAAGTACCTAAACGTTTAGGTGTTATTGGTGCTGGTGTAATCGGTTTAGAGCTTGGTTCTGTTTGGCGTCGTCTTGGTGCTGAAGTTGTTGTATTTGAAGCAATGGATGCATTTTTACCAATGGCTGATAAAGCTTTGGCAAAAGACTACCAAAAACTTTTAACTAAGCAAGGTCTTGATATTCGTATTGGCGCTAAAGTTGCTGGTACTGAGATCAATGGTCGCGAAGTGACTGTTAAATACACCCAAGGTGGCGAAGAAAAAACTCAAACTTTTGACAAATTAATCGTTTGTGTAGGCCGTAAAGCTTATGCAGAAGGTTTATTGGCAGATGATTCAGGCATTAAATTGACTGAACGTGGTTTAGTTGAAGTAAACGATTACTGTGCAACTTCTGTAGAAGGTGTATATGCAATTGGTGACTTGGTTCGTGGTCCAATGCTTGCTCATAAAGCAATGGAAGAAGGTGTAATGGCTGTTGAGCGTATTCACGGTCATGCAGCTCAAGTGAACTATGACACAATCATTTCTGTTATCTATACACATCCGGAAGCGGCATGGGTTGGTTTAACTGAAGAACAAGCTAAAGAAAAAGGTCATGAAGTTAAAACTGGTCAATTCGGTTTTGCTGTAAATGGTCGTGCTTTAGCAGCGGGTGAAGGTGCTGGTTTCGTTAAGTTTGTTGCTGATGCAAAAACTGACCGTTTATTAGGTATGCATGTCATTGGACCTGCTGCATCTGATATCGTACACCAAGGTATGATCGCACTTGAATTTGTATCTTCTGTTGAAGATCTTCAGTTAATGACATTTGGTCATCCAACATTCTCTGAAGTTGTTCATGAAGCTGCACTTGCTGTAGATGGTCGTGCAATTCACGCGATTCAACGTAAGCGTAAATAAAATAAAGAGCGGTTCTCCGCTCTTTTTCACATTTGATGGTGTGATTAAAAAAACATCAAGGTGATAGAGGTAGACAGCAATTTGCATATACAACATGAGAATGTTGCGCAAATTGAAGACAACAAACAAAGTTAAGTAGGTAACTAAATGAACTTACATGAGTATCAAGCTAAAGCGTTATTGAAAGAATATGGTATGCCGGTACAAGAAGGTATCTTGGCAACCAATGCAGACGAAGCAGTTGCTGCATTCGAACAGCTTGGTGGTAAATTCGCGGTAATGAAAGCGCAAGTTCATGCTGGTGGTCGCGGTAAGGCTGGTGGTGTTAAAGTTGCAAAATCTAAAGAAGATGTTATCGAATTTGCAAACAACATTATTGGTACTCGTCTTGTAACGTATCAAACTGATGCAAATGGTCAACCAGTAAACAGCATTATTGTTGCTGAAGACGTATACCCAGTTGAGCGTGAGCTTTACTTGGGCGCGGTTGTAGACCGTTCTAGCCGTCGTATTACTTTCATGGCTTCTACAGAAGGTGGTGTAGAAATCGAGAAAGTTGCAGAAGAAACTCCAGAAAAAATTATCAAAGTTGAAGTTGATCCATTAGTTGGCTTACAACCATTCCAAGCGCGTGAAGTTGCGTTTGCTTTAGGTTTGAAAGACAAGCAAATCAGCCAGTTTGTTAAAATTATGGCTGCTGCTTACCAAGCATTTGTAGAAAATGACTTTGCATTATTCGAAATTAACCCACTTTCAGTTCGTGAAAATGGCGATATTTTATGTGTAGATGCAAAAGTTGGTATCGACTCTAACGCGCTTTACCGTTTACCTAAAGTTGCTGCTTTACGTGACAAATCTCAAGAGAATGAGCGTGAATTAAAAGCATCTGAATTTGATCTTAACTATGTTGCTTTAGAAGGTAACATTGGTTGTATGGTTAACGGTGCTGGTCTTGCAATGGCAACTATGGACATCATTAAACTTTATGGTGGTCAGCCTGCAAACTTCCTTGACGTTGGTGGCGGTGCAACTAAAGAACGTGTAATCGAAGCGTTCAAAATCATCCTTGCTGATGCATCTGTACAAGGTGTTTTAATTAACATCTTTGGTGGTATCGTACGTTGTGACATGATCGCTGAAGCGATTATTGCAGCGGTTCAAGAAGTAAACGTAACTGTTCCAGTTGTTGTTCGTTTAGAAGGTAACAACGCTGAATTAGGTGCTAAATTACTTGATGAATCTGGTTTGAAATTAATTTCTGCGAACGGCTTGTCTGATGCCGCAGAAAAAGTTGTAGCTGCAGTTAAAGCGTAAGGGGAGTATCAATCATGAGCGTATTAATTAATAAAGACACTAAAGTATTGGTACAAGGTTTTACTGGTAAAAACGGTACTTTCCACTCTGCACAAGCTTTAGACTACGGTACAAAAGTTGTTGGTGGTGTTACTCCAGGTAAAGGTGGTACAACTCACCTTGACTTGCCAGTGTTCAACACAATGAAAGAAGCTGTACGTGAAACAAATGCAGATGCATCTGTAATCTATGTACCAGCTCCATTCGTTTTAGACTCTATTGTTGAAGCGGTTGACTCAGGTGTTGGCCTAATTGTTGTGATCACTGAAGGTGTTCCAACAATCGACATGCTTAAAGCAAAACGCTACTTAGAAACTAACGGTAACGGTACTCGTTTAGTTGGTCCTAACTGCCCAGGCGTGATCACTCCGGGTGAATGTAAGATCGGTATTATGCCTGGTCACATTCATCAACCAGGTCGTATTGGTATCATCTCACGTTCAGGTACATTGACTTATGAAGCTGTTGCTCAAACAACTAAGCTTGGTTTAGGTCAGTCTACTTGTATCGGTATTGGTGGTGACCCAATCCCAGGTATGAACCAAATCGAAGCTCTTCAATTGTTCCAAGACGATCCAGATACTGATGCAATCATCATGATCGGTGAGATCGGTGGTACAGCGGAAGAAGAAGCTGCTGAATTCATCAAATCTAACGTGACTAAGCCTGTAGTAGGTTACATTGCTGGTGTAACTGCACCTAAAGGTAAGCGTATGGGGCACGCTGGTGCGATCATTTCTGGTGGTCAAGGTACTGCTGAAGAGAAATTCGCTGCATTTGAACGCGCGGGAATGGCTTACACTCGTAGCCCAGCTGAGCTTGGTTCAACAATGTTGCAAGTTTTAAAAGAGAAAGGTTTAGCTTAATCGCTTTACCCTGAATCTTAAAAAACACCGCATCTGAAAATGATGCGGTGTTTTTTTATCTATAAATCAAAAATAAAATTTCTAAAGAAGACAAAATAAAATGTTTAAGCAAAAAAATACGCAATGATTGGGGTGATCATTGCGTAGAACAACGAATCTGTAAAAACAGTTTCGGTTTAAGGAGAAATGTCGTGAGGTTCATATGATGTAACCTACATAACAAATAATAGAGATAGTTAAGAAATTCTTCATCGCTATTAGCGTTAATAAGTGTTACTTCACGTTAATAGGGTAAAAGCATGTGAATAAGAAGGAATATATTAGGAATTCTAAAAAAGTGAGTCTGATGAGCCAAAAAAAAGCCCCGAAGGGCTTTTAGTTTTTAAAGAAATTAGAATTTAAATAATCCTAAACCATCTTTAACTTCATCTAAAGTCTGTTGAGTAATAAGACGACATTTATCTGTACCTTGACGTAAAACATCCATAATGTAATCTGGATCTTTAGCAAGTTCTTCACGACGTTCACGGATAGGGGTGATCAATTCTTTCAAAACACCTTCAAGACGTTTTTTAACAGTTCCATCACCTAGACCGCCGCGACGATAATGCGCTTTTAATTCTTCAACTTCTTCTTTATTTGGATCAAATGCATCTAAGTAAGTAAATACAATGTTTCCTTCAACCTGACCTGGATCTTCAATACGAAGATGATTTGGGTCGGTATACATTGCGTTTACAGCTTTTTTGATGTCTTTATCAGAAGCATTTAAAACAATGGTATTACCTAATGATTTAGACATTTTTGCCTTGCCATCAAAACCAGGTAAGCGTGCCATATTTGAAAGCAAAGCTTTACATTCAGGCAAAAGGTCTTGGCCGATTTGACGGTTTATTCGACGTACAATTTCATTGGTTTGTTCAATCATTGGAATCTGATCTTCACCCACTGGAACCACCGTCGCTTTGAAAGCAGTAATGTCAGCAGCTTGTGCAACAGGGTAGCAGAGGAAACCAGCCGGAATGTCACGCTCGAAACCGCGCATTTGAATTTCAGACTTAATGGTCGGGTTACGTTCTAAGCGTGCAACCGTCACGAAGTTAAGATAGAGCATGGTGAGCTCATTCAGTGCTGGCAAACATGATTGTACGCAAATCGTGGTTTTTGTTGGATCAATGCCTACAGCTAAATAATCTAGAGCAACTTCCAAAATATTGCGACGGACTTTATCTGGATTATCTGCATTGTCTGTTAATGCTTGAGCATCTGCTAATAAGAGATGTTGATGATGGCTATCCTGTAAACCTACACGAGAACGCAAAGAACCGACAAAATGCCCAAGATGAAGTTGTCCGGTTGGGCGGTCGCCTGTCAAAATAATTGGACGCTGATCAACATTACTCATTATTTATTCCACTGTCTTATTGGCTTAATCAGGGGTAGTAAGCCCTGCAATATAAAAGATTGGCATTATTGTACGGGAAATAAAAAAAATTCGTCAGCGATTGGGTAAACTTTTCTTAAAATAATATTGTGAATTTATTCAGTAAAATTACAGAAATTCAAAAAAATCATCTTACAATAGCGTAATAAATACAAACTTGGATAAGAAATGGCAAGTGGCTTACTTTTATTACTAGATGATATTGCAACAATTTTAGATGACGTTGCTTTAATGAGCAAAATGGCAGCAAAGAAAACTGCCGGAGTTTTAGGTGACGATTTAGCCTTGAATGCTCAGCAAGTTACAGGCGTCCGCTCAGACCGAGAGTTACCTATCGTTTGGAAGGTGGCGAAGGGTTCATTTGTTAACAAACTCATTTTAGTACCTTTAGCATTATTAATTAGTGTGGTTGCACCTTGGCTCATTAACCCTTTGTTAATGCTAGGCGGCTTATTTTTATGTTATGAGGGAGTAGAAAAAGTTCTTCATACCATTATGCATAAAAAGTCCTCTACTCATGAGGAGGCCAAAGCAGAGCTTGAAAACGAAGAATTAGACTTAGCAACATTTGAAAAAGATAAAATCAAAGGTGCTGTTCGAACAGACTTTATTTTATCTGCCGAAATTGTCGTGATTACCCTCGGTACAGTTGCTACAGCTACTTTAATGACTAAGGTAAGCGTCCTAAGTGTTATTGCAATCGTGATGACAATTGGCGTTTATGGCTTAGTTGGCATGATTGTTAAAATTGATGATTTGGGATTATATTTAACTAAACAAACGGCTTCATTTAAGCAAACTTTAGGTCGTGGCTTGCTCGCATTTGCACCTATTTTGATGAAATTACTTTCTGTTGTCGGCACTATTGCGATGTTTTTGGTAGGTGGAGGGATTATCAATCATACTATTCCTTTACTACATCATTTAACTGAAAACACAGTGGATCATGCAGAAACAATACCAGCAGTTGGCAATATTATTGGCGCTTTAACACCGACACTGATTAACTTTGTAATAGGACTGGTTGCTGGTGCAATTGTTCTATTAATTGTGAGCTTAATACAAAAAATGTGGCCAAAAAAAGCATCGGGTTCATGATGCCATTCTAAAATAAGAGGGAAATTATGCGCTGGAAAGGTCGTCGAATTAGTACCAATGTTGAAGATCGTCGAGGTGGTGGCGGTGTTAGAGCAGGTGGTATTAGCATTATTGGTTTGGTTGTTGCATTTGTTGCGTGGAAGTTTTTTGGGGTTGATCCCCAACAAGCTTATCAGGCAACTCAGCAGGTCACTGCATCACAACAGTCAAATGCAACTGCACCAGAAAGTTTAACAGCCGAGCAAAAAGAAGCCTCTGATTTTGTTGGAACTGTTTTGGCTGATACAGAAGATACGTGGACTCCTATATTTAAACAGTTAGGTAAAACCTATACGCCGCCAAGATTGGTGTTGTTTAGTGGAATGATTCAGTCAGGGTGTGGTACTGCCCAATCTGCAATGGGGCCATTTTATTGTCCGGCAGACCAGAAGGTTTATATCGATACAGAATTCTTTAAAGATATGCGTCAGCAAATGGGAATTTCTGGTGAGCAAAACCAATCTGAACTTTCTAGACAAGATCAGGCAGGCGATTTTGCTCAAGCTTATGTTGTCGCACATGAGGTAGGGCATCATGTTCAAACCTTGCTTGGTATTTCCTCACAAGTTCAACAAGCCCGTGCACAAGCGAGCCAAAGAGAGGGTAATCAATTATCTGTTCGCCAAGAATTGCAAGCCGATTGTTTAGCTGGTATTTGGGCGAGTCATAATCAGCAACGTACTCAATTTTTAGAGCAAGGTGACATTGAAGAAGCGATGGATGCTGCTCAAAAAATTGGAGATGATTATTTACAGAAGCGCTCTACTGGTCAGATTGTTCCAGATAGCTTTACTCATGGTAGTAGTGAACAGCGAATGCACTGGTTTCAGGTGGGTTTAAAAACTGGCGATATTAACCAATGCGATACTTTTAATAATCCAGTGTAATCTTTTCTAGGATGAGTCTTGTTAAACATATTTAAGAAGCTCATCCATTTTTCTTTAGATCATAACTATAAATAATGTTAAGAAATTTAACAGAGTGATAGATTGTTCAATCAATTCGTTAAACTTGTGTCCTAGTTTTTGTTTTTAAGATTATGGCATTGTTAATGCCAGCTTTTTTGTTCAGTTTGGTCGATCTAGCAAAGTTTCTTTTATTTGGTCGTTGACCCAGAAGAAGGGTATTCATGGGTAATTTTTTTCTACTACAAGCACTTACAGTGGTTTTTGCGCTCTCAATAGCCACCACGATTTTTAATAAGCGTATTTTGGGCTTTCCACAGGCTATTGGTGTACCTCTGGTTTCGGCAATTTTTGTCTTTATTTTGCAATGGGGGGCTAGTCTGTTAAATGGTAACGAATTTATTACCATCAATATCCACCATATTGAGGAAGTAGTACGCAATATCGACTTCTACGATTTTTTAATTAATGGTGTGATCTGTTTTATTCTAACTTCTTCAGCACTTAAATTTAAAATTTCTGATTTAAGAAGTTACTGGAAGCAAATCAGTATTTTGGCCACCATTGCATTAGTCATTTGCGCCGTTTTATTTGGTGGATTGCTCTATGGGTTTCAACTACTGGTTGGATATCATGTGCCAATTCTGGTGCTTTTACTTTTAGGTGCAGCTTTAGGAGCAACAGACCCTATTGGTATTAAAGGTGTACTGAGTTCGATTCGTGCGCCGCATCATCTAATTGTTAAACTAGAAGGCGAGTCACTATTTAATGATGCAATGTGTATTGCATTATTTATGACCTTGCTCAATGTTTTACAAGGTGAACATTTCTCATTGATAGCGACACTAGAAGCTTTACTCTATGAAATCGTTGTTGCGGTCGGGATTGGTTGGGCATTTGGGGTAGGGGTGTTACGTCTATTACGTGGTAAACACGAAATGGAGTCTCTGATTCTCACAACAGCTTTGCTCGCGAGTGGAGCATATTTGGTTGCTTTGTTTGCACATGCATCAGCACCAATCGCTTGTGTAATTGGCGGTTTAATTGTTGGAAACAAATGGAAAGAAATACGCGAAGAGCGAGAGATTCAAGAAGTTAATCATTTTTGGCATACCGTAGAAGGAATCATCAACTCATTCCTGTTTACTTTAATTGGCTTAGAGTTATTTATTCTTGATTTAAACTTCAGCCTAATTTTAGGTGGTATTGTTGCATTCTTTATACTTCATATCTCTCGTTTTGCTGCCAACTTTATGGCTTTTGCCTTTTTCCCGAACATGCGGAAAATGAAAAGTTATAATGGTAGTCTAACGATTCTATCTTGGGGTGGGGTACGAGGCGGAATTTCGCTTGCATTAATTTTGGCAGTTGCCAATATTCCTGCATTAAGTCCCTATAGCAGTATTCTGATTGGCTATACGTTTATTAGTGTATTGTTATCAGGCATCGTATGTGGTCTGGGTCTGCCTGCTGTGATGAATGCTTTCTATTACAATCCGAATGAAGAAACCGAAGGTTTAAAGGGTTTATATCAAAGATTATGTCATAAGATGAATCGGAGAGGCTTTCAATATATTGTTGGAGAGGATGCACTGGGTAGAGAAACGATTACCGTTTTTAATCCGGATATTCTGGTAGACCAAAAAACTGAAGATGGAATTGCAACAATGCATGACCCAAATAAGTTACAAGAAGTAAAACGATTTGAGAGTCCTGATAATTTCTAAATATTTGCAGTTTTAAATTTTATAAGATATTTAAAAATTAGGTTTTAGTGTAATAGTAAAATATTACCTAAAGCCTTTTTTTTCTATATATATCATTAATAATATATTTTATTTTATTAAGATATTAATAATTGTTATATGAATATTTTAATTAAATGACATTTCAACAAATGGTAAATAATAAAATATTAAATTTGTTTTATATATAAAACATTTAATGCGATTTTTAGTTAAATTAACATAAGAAAAACCTAATAAAGACTTATATATAATTTGTATTAATTAAAAATTTTTCTATAGGTACTTTAGTATTTGTTTTTTTTATTTTAAAGTGTTTAATGTAAAAATGATCACATTACTTAATGTTTTTAAGTTGTAGGTCAAAAACTTGAAAACATTAAGTAAAAAGAATTATACATAAAATCATTTAAATCAATAATATAAAAGGAATACAGATATGCCTGAAATACAAATAATTGCCAAGGATAGTCACGACACCTTGTCAACCATCAAGGGAACTTCTGCGAAACTTTCAGAAGCGTCAGTCGTATTGGTAAAAGTGGCTGCCAGTGATGTATTGGTAGTGAATAGGGAGGGAACCAATGCAGTCATTCGCCTTAAAAACGGCGAAACTATTGTTATTGAAGGCTTTTTTAGTGGAACAGCTGAGCCTAAAGATAACAGCCTTGTTTTTCAAGACGAAAATGGACAGTTAATCTGGGCAAAATTTAAAGATGCTGAGAATGATGCAGACGCCGATGCTGATGCCGATGCTGATGCCGACAGTGACGTTGAACCACAAGCACTTGTAGCTGAAGATTTACCAGCTGCTTTACCTGCAGAGGCACCACAAGAGTTGGTGTCTGATGTTATTTATCAGCCTATTTCTTCAATTGAACCATTGCTTTATCACGATGGTGGCATAAACCCATGGTTATGGGCTATCCCATTGGTTGCGGGTGGTATTATTGCCGCAGCATCAAACAGTGATAGCAATGATGACGACTCTTCAACACCTACCGACACAACACCACCAAATACAGATGGGGTAACTTTCTCAGTTAATCCTGTTACTTCAGATAATGTAATCAACTCATCAGAAGCAGCTGGTAACGTTACGATTACTGGTGTCCTTAAAAATATTCCAACAGATGCGGCGAATACAGCCGTTACAGTTGTTATTAATGGGGTGACTTATACCGCAACTGTAGACAAGGTTGCAGGTACATGGACAGTAAGTGTACCGGGTAGTGGCTTAACAGCAGATGCAGATAAAACCATTGATGCGAAAGTGACGTTTACAGATGCAGCAGGTAATAGCAGCACTGTTAACGATACACAAACATATACAGTTGATACCACAGCACCAGCAGCACCAGTGATTGACCCGGTTAACGGGACAGATCCAATTACAGGTACAGCAGAACCTGGTTCAACAGT